>URPI01000009.1 GCA_900549705.1 uncultured Eubacteriales bacterium | reverse complement strand
GAAGGGAGCCACTTGCAGGGCGCTTTCGGTGTGCTTGCGCACCCGCAGGGGCATGGATTCCAGCCCCAGATTCAGTAAATACGCGGCAATGGGTGCCATGGTGCAGCCAAAGTCCCGCAGCAGCTGAACCCGCGCCTTGGTGACATAGGCAGCTCTGCCGAACTGTTTTGTATACACCACACCGTGGTAGCTCTCGTCCGGCGTGGTCAGCTCCGGGAATTTGCCGGAATCTTCCCAATCGAATTTACCGCTGTCAATCACCACGCCGCCCAGCACATTGGCGTGGCCATCCATATATTTACTGGTAGAATGGGTGACGATGTCTGCGCCAAATTCAAAGGGGCGGCACAGCAGCGGCGTTGCGAAGGTATTATCCACCACCAGTGGAACGCCATGATGGTGAGCAATGGCTGCATAGCGGGAAATGTCAAACACCGTCAGGGCAGGGTTATTGATGGTTTCACCAAAAAAGAGCCGGGTATTCTCGTCAAACAGCGCTTCCACCTGCTCATCGGTCATCCGGTCGTTGGCATAGCGCACCTCAATGCCCATGCGTGCCATGGTAACAGAAAGCAGATTGATGGTGCCGCCGTAGACATTGTTCATGGCAACGAGATTCTGTCCGGCAGAGCAGATGTTGAACACCGCCAGCAGGTTGGCACTCTGACCGGAGGAAACCAGCATGGCTCCCACGCCGCCTTCCAGATCCGCCAGCTTTTCCTCCACCGCCGCCAGAGTGGGGTTAGAAATGCGGGAATACATATGCCCCTCGGCTTTCAGGTCAAACAGCTGCCCCAGGGTATCTGCGTTGTCATACTTATAGGTGGTACTCTGGTAGATAGGCAGGGTGCGAGGCTCTGCATTGCCAGGGTGATAGCCGGACTGGATACATTTGGTGTCAAATTGATAATCGGACATGGGAATCACGCTCCACTTTTTGATAATTGGAAGAAAACCTTCTGGTAATGGGAAGTATACCATTATTTTCTCGCTTTTGCAAGAATATTCACCACGCCTATGAACGTTGACAAGAAATCCTTTGCAAAGGTGCTTGAAATTACGGAGCAATTCGGGTATACTGTAGAAAAAAGAAAAGGAGACCGAATATGAGCATTTTGAAATCAGTCCTAAAAATCGGTGTGCCTCTTGCGGTTACCGCCGCAGCCATTGTGGCAGCAAAACTACACGAGCAGGAATCCAACAGCAAGGAGCAGCCCCATGGTAATGCCCCGATCATTGTTGCCCTGGGCGACAGCATCACCTTCGGTGACGGCGTCAAAGCCACCCGAAAAACCGACTGCTGGGAAGCAAAGCTGGAAAAGCTGCTGAACGGCAACTATCAGGTACTCAACTACGGCGTGTGCGGCGCAACACTGCAAAACGAGGGTGATCAGCCCTACTATGCGGCGGAAGCAGGCCAGCAGAGCTTCCCGGAGGCTGCGTTGTCTCTGAACCCGGAAATTGTCATTTTTATGCTGGGCACCAACGACACCAAGCCTTATAACTGGAACCGCGGCCGCTTTGAGGCGCAGCTTGACCAGCGAGTAAAGGAAATCAAGGCTGCGCCCTCCGTCAAGCGGTTGATTCTCATGTGCCCGCCCTATACCTGCCCCGTGGACGGCGCAGATGCTGTGGCATTTGATGTCATCAACGAAACCATCCGGGATGATGTAAGACCCATCGTGAAGAAATGCGCAGAAGAAAACGGTGCAGAGTGCATTGACTTGTACGCCCTGACCGACGGGCACGGCGAATATTTTGACGATGGTGTTCACCCCAACAGCTTTGGCAATCGGGTCATTGCCTCCGCCATTGCGAAAGTGATTCAGGAAGGTTAACTGTGATTGATTTTCCCCGGGCAGCAGCACCTGCCCAGGGAAAATTGCCCCTGTCAGATATTTCAATATTTCTCCGTTTTCAGGACGGTTCTTGTGGAATATGCCTGGCAAATTGCTGTTGACAAATCAGGGAAACGGAGTATAATAGGCTTGTAACAAATAGAGGATTTGTGTAACGGTAGCACACCGGACTCTGACTCCGTTTGCGGGGGTTCGAATCCCTCATCCTCTGCCACATTGGGAGATACCTTGCAGGTATCTCCCAATTCTTTTACATTTTCATAGGGAGGCTTTATGAAACAATCGATTCAGCTGTCCGACCATTTTACCTATGGCCGACTGCTCCGCTTCACGCTGCCATCCATTGGTATGATGATTTTCACCTCCATCTACGGTGTGGTGGATGGATTCTTTGTCTCAAATTTCGCCGGAAAGACGGCATTTGCTGCAATCAATCTGATTATGCCATTACTGATGATTTTCTCAACCGTGGGCTTTATGTTCGGCACCGGCGGCTCTGCCCTGGTTGCCAAAACGTTGGGTGAGGGCGATAAAGAGAAGGCAAACCGATATTTTTCTCTGTTTGTCTATGTCTGTGCCGCTTTGGGCATTGTGTTCACCGTCATTGGGATGTTTATTGCGCCGCCTGTTGCCGAAGCTTTGGGGGCTGAGGGGCAGATGCTCCACGATGCAGTGCTGTATTCCAGAATTATTCTGGCAGCGCTTCCCTTCGGCGTTTTGCAGCTGTTGTTCCAGTCCTTCATGATTACCGCCGAAAAGCCCATGCTGGGACTGTGGGTCACCGTCTCCTCCGGCGTGACCAACATGGTGATGGATGCGGTGCTGGTCACGCTGCTGCCTCAAGAATGGAAGCTGACCGGCGCAGCCATTGCAACCGCGCTGAGTCAGACTGTTGGCGGCGCGATTCCGTTGGTGTATTTTTCCCGGAAGAACTGCAGCACTTTGCACCTGGGCAAGACGCACTATGACGGCAAGGCCGTTTTCAAAGCCTGCATCAACGGATCCTCGGAGTTTATGAGTAATATTTCCATGAGCGTGGTTGCCATGCTGTATAACCTCCAGCTTATGAAATACGCCGGGGAAAACGGCATTGCAGCCTATGGCGTGATGATGTATGTGAGCATGATTTTCTCCGCCGTGTTCATTGGCTACTCCATCGGAACAGCTCCGGTGGTAGGATTCCACGATGGCGCACAAAACCACCAAGAGCTGCACGGGCTGCTGCACAAGAGCCTGGTGCTGATTGGGACGTTTGGCATCGGCATGATTGCTGCCGCAGAACTGCTGGCTCACCCACTGGCAAAGATGTTTGTGGGATATGACATCGAGTTGATGGAGCTGACAGTTTCCGGTTTCCGAATTTTCGGGCTATCCTTCGGCTTTATGGGCTTTGCAATCTTTGCTTCCGGCTTCTTCACTGCGCTGAACGACGGAATCACCTCTGCCATCATCTCCTTCCTACGCACGCTGGTATTCCAAAGCGTTGCCGTAATGATTCTGCCTCAGCTATGGGGAATCCACGGTGTTTGGATTTCCATTGTAGTGGCGGAATTTATGGCCGTGGTGCTGGGAACGCTGTTTCTGATTGCAAAAAGGAAAAGATACCACTATTGAGCAAACCGTACTCCCACCAATTGGGAGTACGGCTTTTGTATGAAGCTATGGGTATTAATGAAATGTTAAGGTCTTTCGTTCTTGTTTCTTAAATTTCCCACCGGTATAATGGAAGAAAAAAGAATTGAGGGATTACGATGGATTTGGTTTTCTATGCAATGGGCTGCTTTTTTCTCCCCGGGTTAATATGGATGGTTGTGAAGCGGGGCGGCCTGCGGAATCAGCCCCACGGGGCGCTTCATGTCGTTTGGTCGCTGATTTTTATGCTGTATGGCTTTATGGCGGTACATCTCACCGCCGGTATCGGCACCATTTGGGATTTGCTGGCCTATGGGCGGCTGGACAACTCCATCAATCTGATTCCCCTGGCGGCGATGGACTGGTGGGGCTACACACTGAACGCCTTTATGTTCATGCCCCTGGGCTTTCTGCTGCCGCTGATTTGGAAATCCTTCCGTCAGGCAAAGAAGACGGTTGTATTTGGGTTTTTTATGTCCCTGACCATTGAAATATGTCAGCTGTTTTGCTTCCGTGCCACAGATGTTGACGACCTGATTATGAACACCCTGGGTGCATTTTTAGGCTATCTGTGCTGGAAGCTTTTGAAGCTGGTCTTCCCCAAGGCGGGGGAAAAGGCCATGGATTTGGGAAAAGCAGAACCCTGGGTGTATCTCTTTGGCGGGGTGCTGGGCATTGTGCTGCTTTATCATTGGAGACTGATTTATCCCGGCTAATCAGGGAAGGATTCAGAAGAGTGAGCACTTTTCATTATTTTTACCCAGAAATGCGCAGGTTGGCTGCCTTGAGTGCGTCGGAGGCAGACGTTCACAACCCAACAAATATTCATACCGTTTCCAAAGCGTGATCTTCTCAGGGATTACTCCTGTAGAGTAAGGGACGTAATTTTTTGACGGAAAATGACAGGATAAATCCGCTCTCCTATGCTATACTCATTGAAAATAAAAAGGGGGACGGTTTTGATGGAGCCGATAAAAATTCAAAAGGTTATCGATTATATAGAAGCTCACTTGACGGAAGAATTATCCTATAAACAATTTGCAGCCATGGTGGCGGTATCAGAAGCAGATTTACAGCGGTCATTCAAAATGATTACCGGCGTGACAATCAGCGACTACATCCGTTATCGCCGGTTATCATGCGCCGCAGTTGACTTGAAGAACAATCACAAAGTACTGGATGCAGCTTTCAACTATGGATACCAAACAGCGGAAAGCTTCACCAAGGCGTTCAAGCAATATCACGGGTGTACGCCCATGGAAGCAAAGGATGTCAATCAGGCAATTCGTTATTTTAAACCCCTTGTTGTTAAGTTGGCCAAGCGAGGTGGGAATGTGACGGAATGCCGCGCAGAGCGTATTGAAACTGCGGACACCATTACAGCATTCTATAATGCCAGCGATGAATCCTCCCGCCTGAAAAAGAACAGGCATTCGCAAATAGAGTTTCTTATTTCAATGAAATACTTACAGGAGGTCATCCCGGAAAACAGCAGAATCTTAGACTGCTGTGCGGGAACGGGCATCTATGCCTTTGCGCTGGCAAAGCAGCACAGGGTTGTTGCAGGAGATTTATCCGAAAAACATATCGCGCAGATGAAAGAATTGCAGAAGGACGCACCGCAGCTGGAAGAAATTCACTGGCTGGATGCCCGCCACATGGGCATCTTTGAAGATGAATCCTTTGATGTTGTGCTTTGCATGGGGGCACTGTACCATTTGTTTTCCTATGAAGACAGAATGAATGCGATACGCGAGTGCGTGCGCCTCTGCAAAAAGGGCGGAATTCTGGTCTTTGCATATCTGAACAAATGGGGCAACTTCTATAACGGCATGATTAACAATTTGAAACCCATGGATTTACTCTACCGCGAATTTGACAGCGGAAATCATGAAGATATTTTCTTCCGCACCACAGCGGAGGAAGTAAACGCAATGTGCCAAGCGCTGAATCTGATATGTCTACATAATATCGGAGTTGACCATCTGGCCTTTTTGTCCAGCGAACGCATTGATGCGATGAGTGATGAAGAATACGCACATCTATTGGATTATCAGTTAAAGGCAACGCAGGAGCCAAACATTGCAGGGGCAAGCCTCCACGGATTATGGATTGGAAGGAAGTAAAAAGCAGGCTCTATGAAGCGTTGGGAACATCATAGCGCCTGCTCTGTTATTTGGTGGAAGCGCGGGGAATCACATTGGAGGTTGTAATGTAGGTTTGAATCTGGGTGTTGGGGTGGTGGATGATATTCAGCAGGAATTTGGCGGCCTGGGTGCCCATATCCCGGACATTGATGTCCACCACCGTAAGGGGCGGCTCCATTATCTGGGAAAACGGGTAGTCATCAAAGGCCATGATTCCAATCTCAGCAGGAATGCTGATATGATGCTTTCCAAGGGCATCCATGCTGCCCAGCGCAATATAATTATTGGCGCAAACAATGGCATCCGGCTTTTGCCGCTGTGCCAGCAGCCCCTCGGTCATGCGGCATCCATCGGCGCGGGTGGAATCCCCCAGCCAGATATACTGCTCCTCCAGCCGGATGCCAGCGGTTGCCAGCCCCTGTTTTAAACCCTGCAAGCGCAGGGCTGAACCCAAATCATAGGACTTTCCGCCAAGGAACGCAAGATGCCGATAGCCCCTGGACAGCAGATAGGAGGCTGCCACCGTCCCGGAATAGGTATTGCTGTTGTCAATCCAGCAAACCTGGCTGTCGAAATCCGGCGCACCCAGAACGATATGAGGAAATGCCCGCCGGGTGAGCACTGCGGCCAGCGGATGAGACATCACGCCAACGTGGATGGCAATGGCATCCGCACTGCGCCGGGAAATGATTTCCTCTGCGATACCGCAGGCTGCCGTTTCGTCCGTTCCCTGGAGCATCAGCCGATAACCACGCTTGCGGAGCGACTCCTCCATTCCCGCAATAATCTCGAACATATGAGGGTTCTGGAAAGCCATATTGGGTCCCAGGTTTGCAAGGAGCACCACTGTATGATTGGCTCCGCTGGCAAAGCTCTGGGCATTGGCGCTGGGATAATAGTTCAACTCCCGCATGACAGCCCGGACATTCTGAACTGTCTTTTCTGAAATGCTGTAATGTCCGTTGAGCACCTTGGAAACAGTGGAAATGGACACCCCCGCCGCCTGGGCAACATCCTTGATTGTAACCGCCATGATTTCCCGCCTCCCCTCTTCTTATACAGTATACCACAAATTTCCCCAGCCTGGGAAGGGCTGAGGAAATTTTTCTAATCAGCAAATACGGAAAATCCAAAGGCATCCAAGGTGCTATCTTGCAGCCCTTCCGACCAATAAGCTGTTCCCTCCACAGGTGGCAGCGTGGCCGGTTCCGCCCCTGCATTCAGACAAACAGTAATGGTCTTTCCATCATACTGACGGCAAAAGGCGATCAGCTGACTTCCCTTTTCCGCCCGCAGCATCTGAAAGGTGCCGCAGCGCAGGGGGGCAAGGGTGTGCCGCATGGCAATCGCCCGGCGATAGAACCCAAGCAGGCTCAAATCTCCCCCATCCCAGGGCATGGGGGCCCGAAATTCTTCTTCGGTTATCCCCTGGACTCCAAGCTCATCACCGTAAAACACAGTGGGCATCCCCACAAAGCAGAATTGGAACAGCACCGCCAGCCGGAACCGTGCCTCGCTCCCACAAACCGAGCGGAAGCGGCTGACATCGTGGCTGTCCAGCAAATTCAGCTGGGCGGGAAGCATGGCGCGTTTGTATCGCATGAGCATATTGGTGATTCTCCCGGAAAAGGCAGCGCTGTCAATGCTTCCCTCCCCAAAGAAAAGGGTGCAGTGCTTACGCAGGTCATAATTCATGGTGGAATCAAACATATCCCCTTGCAGCCAGTGACCGGCGCTTTCCCACACCTCACCAATCAAGAGTGCCTGGGGATTTGCCGCCTTGACGCTTTTCCGAAAGGCACGCCAAAAATCATCGTTGACTTCACTGGCCACGTCCAACCGCCAGCCGTCAATGCCGAACGCCTTTACCCAATACGCTCCAACCTCGCAGAAATACTCCTGTACCTCTGGATTGGCCGTGTTCAGTTTGGGCATCATTCGCTCATAGGCAAAGCATTCGTAGCTTGGGATTTCCTCCGGCGTTTCCGGCCGGCTGACTGGGAAATGCAGTGAATAGAACCAATCCCGGTAGCGGGATTGCTCCTGATTCCGAATGACATCCTCAAACGCAAAAAAGTGCCAGCCACAGTGGTTAAAAACACCGTCAATCAGAACCCGGATTCCGCTTGCATGGAGGGTGTTCACCAGATTTCGGAAGGCTTCATCTCCGCCAAAGCAGGGGTCAACATGATAATAATCCAGCAAATCATACTTGTGGTACTCCCCTGCCGCGAAAATTGGATTGAGATAGACGCAGTTGACACCCAACGCCTTGAGATAGTCCACATTCTCAGCAATGCCATTCAGCGTTCCGCCCAGCTTCCCATGGACGGTTTGGTCACCGTAGGATTGCTCGGTAGGCTCCTTGGAAATCCCGCACTTTCGGGAGGCAAAGCTATCCGGGAAGATATTATAGACCACTGCATTCGTCACCCAATCCGGCACGGAAGCAATATCCGCCCGGTGATTAAAGGGAAGCTTAAAATACTGGGAGCGGTCATCCACCAGATGATTGGTAAACACATCCCCGTAATAGAGCAGTGTCTCTTTTCCGTCATCCAGAAGAAAATAATAGTACACGCGATGATAGGGGCTCTTTACCGTCACCTGCCAATAGTCGTGGTACGCATCGCTCAGTATCCGCTCCATGGGAACCGGTGAAAACAAAATAGGGGTCACCCGGCAGGCGGTATCTGCATAAAAAAGAGTCACCCTTTTCATATCCCCGGCGGCACAGCGGAGGCGATAGAGAATGTGCTCCTCGTCTAATCCGCAGCAATACTCCGACATGGGAATATGCAAAACTGCATCCAATTTCATCCCTTTACACCTCCCGCCGTCAAGCCGGAAACCATGTATTTCTGGCAAACGAAGAAAATAATCAGCACCGGGAGTGAAACGGTGATGGCAGCAGCAGAGAACACCGGCCAGGATCCGGTCATTTCCGTTGCCTGCAAGGCATTAAGCCCCGCCGCCAGGGTGTACTTTGCTTCTCCGGTAAGGAATGTGGTGGCGTAGATATACTCGTTCCAGACATAAATCAACACCTGCAAAGCGGTTGTTACAATGCTGGGCTTTGCCAGCGGCATCACGATTTGCAGCACAATTTGCACATCCGTTGCGCCGTCCATCCGGGCCGCCTCCTCAATTTCCGTCGGGATGGTGTCAAAATATCCCTTGGTGTTCCAGAGACTGAATACCGCCATGGTTCCGGTGTACACAAGAATCAGTCCCGCCCGGGTGTTCACCAGCCCCATAGGGCGCAGAAGACGATAAATTGCAAACATAGAGAGGATCGCCGGGAAGGAATTGAGCAGCACCAGACAGCGTAAAATGGTTTTCCGCCCAGGGAAACGCCGCCGGGAAAAGCAATAGGCCGCCGGAACCGCCACCGTCAGAGAAAGTCCTACCGTCACAATTGCCAGGAACACGGTATTTCGGAACCAGACAGCAATGTTTTCCCCGAACAGCACCTCCGCATAGTTGGCAAGCGTAAAGTTTTTTGGAATAAAGGAAAAATCCGAGCTGAGCAGGCTGTTGGAGCCGCTGAAGGAAACACTCAGCGCATAGAGGATGGGAACCAGGGTGATGGCGCACAGCACCATGAAAAAGAGGTTCAGCGCCGTCAATCCGGCAGTTTCACGCCATTTTCGTTTCATGGTCATGCATCCTCCTTTGGCCGGAACGTTGCAGAGAAAATCAGCAAGAGTGCGAAAATAATCATGGAAATCGCAGAAGAATAGCCATAATTATTGGTGATGAACGCATTTTCATAGGCATAGGTCAGAATCGTATGAAACCCGGAGCCGGTTTTCGCACCGGCCTGCTGGGTCAGCAGGTACACTACATCAAACTGCTTGAACGTGGTGAAGATGGTGATGATGACTGCCGGGGCAATAATCGGACGCATGGCCGGAACGGTGATGTATCTGGCACGGGCAAACGCTCCGGCTCCATCCAGGCGGGCGCTTTCATAATAGCTTTTGTCGATGCTTTGCAAAGCGCCATCCATAATCATAATCATGAAGGGCAGCGCAAGCCACAGGTTCACCACTGTGCAGCAAAGGAACGCGGAAACATCCGAGGACAGCCACCGCACAGCCGCAACACCCAATTTATTCATCCACTGGTTCAGCAGGCCGAATTGCGTATTGAACATCCCGGTCTTCCAAAGGAGGATACCTACATACCCCGGCATTGCCCAGGGGAACATGAGGATGGTCTTGTATAGCCCCCGCAAACGCAGCTTCTTCACGTTCAGCAAGTTTGCCAGAATAAAGGCAATTACCAGCTGGAGCACCATGTTCACAACCGTCCAGAGAATCGTTGCCAGCAAAGCCGACAGAAAGCCGGAGTCAAACACGAATAGGGCACGGACGTAGTTATCCAGCCCAATCACCGTGAAATCAAACCAGTGGTACACATTCATGTTGGTCAGGCTGATGTAAAAGGTGTAAAGAATGGGAAAAATCACCATCAGCCCAATCAGCAGCAACGATGGGGCTGACCAGGCATAAGAAACCAAGGTTTCTTTTCTCTGTTTCTTTTTCATGATGTCCCCTTACTTCATTCCCGCAATCAGGGAAATGGCCTGATTTTTGGCACTTTCAAAACTGGAAGCGATGTCCTTACCGGACAGATTTACATCGGTCAGGAGGTTGCTGACCACCGTCCACATCACGTCCATTTCCGGGATATTGGGCATGGGCACCGCAATTTCTGCCGTGGTACGCATGACCTGCACCATCGGGTCATCTGTGACCTGCGCGTCATCATAGCATTTGCTGTTGGCAGGGGCACAACCGCTGGCCAGCGCCAGAGCCGTGCCGATTTCCGGCTTGGAAAGCGCCGCCAGCAGCTCCTTTACTGCCGCCGTCTTCTTTTCCGCCGCGTATTTCAGCACATGGATTCCCTGTACGCCGGAGTATGGTGCCAGCTGGAGGCCGGTTTCGTCTACAGTCGGCATGGGGGCGATGCCCAGGTCAATGCCCGCCGACCGAGCAGAGGGAACCATCCAGGGGCCGCCGATGGTTGCATCCGCCTTTCCTTCCAGGAACAGGGTATTTACGGTGTTGTACTCCGTCTCCCCCGGCATCAGCGCCACAAATTTCAGATGATAGCGCAGTGCCTGCTGGACGGCCTTCTCGTCCGGGAAGGGTGTGCCGCTATCATCGATGATGGAGCCGCCGAAGCCGTGAATCCAGGCAGCAGAATAGTAAGCCGTGCTGTGCTGCTCCACAAAGCCATAGCGGCCTCTGCCGGTATTTTCCTCCATATACCGGTACAGCTCCTCCGTGGTGGCAGGAACATCTTCATCGGTCATATACCGCCGATTGTACATAAACAGCAGTGTCTCAAAATACAAAGGCAGCTGGTAAAGCGTGCCCTTATAGCTGGCAGCCGCCATGGTCATAGGGAGGAAATCCGCTGTGCCGTCCTCCGACAGCAGGGGCGTAACCGGGGCAAGAATCCCCATCTCCGCAAACACGCCAATTTTATCGTGGGCAAACACAAATAAATCCGGCGCTGCGTTGGGGTCATTGCCCACCAGCTTCAGGGAATCCGTCAGGCTGGTTTTCTTTTCAAACACAATCTCCAAATCCGGCACGGCTTCCCTCAGATAATCCTGCATTGCCGCAACCACGGCCTCCTCTTTGTCATGCCAGATAACCAGCTTTTTATCATTGCCGGAATCGCCGCTCTGTGCGCCGCAAGCCGCCAACCCCAGCAGACAGCACAGGCACAGAACAATTGCCATAAGTCGCTTCATTCTATGACACCTCCTTGATACAGCGCCAGCGGGTACACATATGTACCCGCCAGCAAACAGAAATCCAATTTACGCCTGGGGCGCTTCGTAGGTCACGGTGACATTTTCGGCATCCTGAACGGTAATCCAAAGCTCCTTGCCGGATTCCACGGACTGGTCTGCCGTTTGAATCGTGCCGCCGTTGCCATTGATGATGATGGAGTTAATCCAGCCGGGCACCTGAACGGTGTACCAGTCGCCATCCTTTTCCAAGGGCTGGCCGGGCCAGTTGGCAAAGGCGTTGGTGCCATCCGGGGCGGACCAGGCCCAGCAGCAAGGCTCTGCCCAATCCGCCGGAACACGGGCATGAACAGTTACATCCTCCACCGCTTTGTTGGGGTCTTCATAGCTCAAATCGTAGGTAAGGTCTTTGTATACGGTGAGCCACAGCTCTTTGCCTTCAATGGAAATATCCTCGGTCTGGACGCTGCCATCATTGCCGTTTACAATCAGAGAGTTGACCCAGGTGGGCACTTTACCGGTGAACCAGCCGTCCTCGCCCTCTTTCATTTCCTTACCGGGCCAGCTTTCAAAGGCATTGGTGCCATCCGGTGCGGACCAGGCCCAGAGATTTGCGGTCTTCCAGGACAGCGGAACATAGGCGTGTACCACAAACCGCTCCACATATTCGGGGATTTCTGTCCGCAGCTGGGCTTCGTAGGAAACCGTGGCACTCAGGTCTTCGGCAACGGCAATCCAAACCTCCTTGCCGGCCTCTACAGCCAGAGCATCGGTCTGCACCGCATCGTCCGTGCCCTGGTTGGCATTGACAATGACATTCTGCACATATTCCGGCACATAGGTGTAGTACCAACCCTCGGCCAGAATGTCCATTTCCTCTCCCGGCCAAGCGGCAAAGGCATTGGTTCCGTCATCCGCCCACGCCCACAGGCTGGGTTCACCCCAACCTTCGGGCACCTGGACAGCCACAGGCACCATGGTTACAGGCTCCGCTTCCTCTGCCAAAGCCGCCATCGGCAGCATGGACACCAGGAGCATTGCAGCAAGCAAAACAGTGATCAGCTTTTTCATATTTGTCCCTCCTGTTTTTTATTGGATGACTTCAATATAGCATTCTCTGTTTGCTCCGTCAACGGCCAAAAGAGAAAGCAGTTTCCTTGTTGGTGCTATTCAATATGCATCATTTTTCTGTTGAATTTTTATTCATTTCAACCAGTGAATGGAAGTTTTTCCATTATAAACGCACCTTGCCTGTTTGACTGATTCCAGCAGGAAAGGAAATTAGTTTCTCATTTTGCTTTTGTGAAAAGGTCAAAAAAACCCCCGCATACAGGGCATCTTGCCGTGTATGCGGGGGAAGTGTTTTCACGCGCCAAGGAGAATCTTATTTTTTCTTGCGGAAGGTCACAATGCCCCAGGCGGCAAGAACAACTGCCACCAGTGCGTCAAAGGCAAACAGCGCAATCTTCCAATAAGGCATTGCGTAGCCATAGATGATGCCCTCGCCCATGCCGTTCATAGCGTTGGAATTGACAACGGTATACAGGATGTTCTTCACCGCCCGCCGGATAGCCGTCTGGTGGGAGGCCGTCACCGCATCGCCGGAAGCGGAGGGCTGCTTGTCCTGAATCAGGTTCAGGTCGCCGCCAGCGCGAATCATCTGATCGGCGTACATATAGCCGTTGGTATTGTAGTCCGTAATCACCATGCCCACAAAGCCCCACTCGTTGCGGAGCACATCAGTCAGCAGCTCATAGCTGCCGCCTGCCCAAACAGTGCCAATCCGGTTAAAGGAAGACATCATGGCGCTGGTGTGTCCCTCAGTCACAGCCAGCTCGAAGGGCTTGAGGTAAATTTCCCGCAGCGCTTGCTCATTCACCCAGGTAATCAGACCATTGGTATCCCGGTTTGTCTCCTGGTCGTTCACAGTGAAGTGCTTGACATAGGTGTAAACCCCCTTGGACTTTGCACCGGTAATGACACTTGCCGCCATCTTGCCGGAGAGGAAGCCATCCTCGGAATAATATTCCCAGTTACGGCCAGAGAAGGGCGTGCGGTGGATGTTCACCGCGGGGCCGTACCAACCGCTGTAGGAGCGGCCATCGCCCCGCTCGTTGCCAATGAGGGCCTCGTTGCCCACGGCAACAC
Source organism: uncultured Eubacteriales bacterium (assembly GCA_900549705.1). GTDB lineage: Bacteria > Bacillota > Clostridia > Oscillospirales > Oscillospiraceae > Faecousia. The sequence goes on along the minus strand of URPI01000009.1, from coordinate 13,754 downwards.
CCATTTTCTCCACCAGCTCCGTATTCCAAGTTGCCGCAATCACGCACTCGCTGGCATAGAAGCAGGTATCATACACCGTTGCAGTGCCGCCAATCACCGTCATGAAGTTGGTGAAACCAGCGGGGCCATCCGGGTCGGTGGTCTTTGGCTTGTCGATATTCTGCATGGCCGCCGTATTGAAATTGCCGGTGCCAATGAGGTACCGCATTTCTTCATAGGTCAGCTGGTTGAGGAGCTTATCCCACAGGGGGTCGTCATAGTTCTTTCCGATGAGCTCATAGAGCTTATACTCGGTGTCGTCAAAGCTCAGCGCCTTGCGCTTCTGGCGGGGCTTTCTGGCCGCGTACCAGGGCTTATCCGCATCCAGCTTGCTGCCGCTGCCAATATAGGCTTCCAGGGTCAACTGCTCCATAAAACCGTTATCAACCGTCTTGTCGTCCTCGGTTGGTGCCGCCGGGAAGGTTCCCTCCCAGTCACTGCGGGAGAGATAGGTTTCAATGTGATTGCTCACATCGGCAAAGCGGTTTTCCACCTCGTAACCTTCCACTGCAGCTTTCTTGTACACGATGTTGGCCGCAACGCTAAAGGGAATCGGCATCTGGCGGTCGTGGGCGTTCCGGCTGACATACAGGGTGTATTCCCCGCTTTCCAGCACATAACCGCCGTTTTCCAGCACCTTGCCGTTATAGTCGTAGGAAGCAAGGTTATAGGGGTTGAAGGTAAGCTCCACTGTCTCGCTCTGGCCGGGCTGGAGCAGACCGGTCTTCGCAAAGCCCACCAGCACAACCTCGCTCTTTTCAATGCCGCCTGCCGTATAGGGGGCGTGGCCGTAGAGCTCCACAACATCCTTACCTGCATACGCACCAGTGTTGGTCACCTTCACCCGCACGCTGTAGGTTTCGCTTCCGGCAATATCCTTGCCCCGAATCTGGCTGTCGTCTTCAATTTCCCAATCAAAGTTGGTATAGCTCAGGCCGTAGCCAAAGGGGTACACCACGTTTTGCTGATACCAGACTTCATCCTCCGCGCCGCGGGTTTCAAAGTAGCGGTAACCAACGTAAATGCCCTCCTCGTAGTCTACAAAATGGGCATTCTGGGCTGTACCGTTAATCAGATAGGAGTTCCCCTCCCCTACGTTGGTGGCGAAGTTCATATAAGCAGGAATCGCGGTAAAGTCCGCCGCATAGGTGTCCACCAGCCGCCCGGAGGGGTTGACTTCGCCAACAAGGATTTTACCCAGTGCGTTCATGCCGGTTCCGCCGGTGGTGCCCACCCAGAGGGCGGCGCTCAGCTTGCCATGGTAGGCGGCATCGTCTTTCAGGAAGCCAAGCTCCATGCTGGTGCCGCAGTTTATAACCAGAATGACCTTTTCAAAGGGAGAATCCACAGCACACAGGTTTTCCAGCAGAGCGGCCTCGTTGTCATCCAGCTCCAAATAGTGCTGGGTTTCGTCGCTGCGCCCATCGGTTTTCACAGAGGTAACAGGCAGGTCATAGCCCTCGCCGCCAATGCGGGAGATGACCACCAGGGCGGCATCCGTATAGCTGCCTGCGCTGGCCGCTGCACTGCCGCTGGGGTAGGCGGACTGGGGTAGCTCGCCGGTGGCAAAGCCTGTGGGAACATCACCCATGTCCGGGGAGCGGGGTCTGCCCTTTCCGGCGGACTGCTGGCCCTCATAGAATTTTTTCAGTTCCCCATTATAGGAAATCCCGGCATTATCCAGGCTCTTGAACAAATCCACGCCGTCAGAGCCGTCCTTTGCCGCAGAACCGGAACCGCCATAAACCAGATTGACGCTGTTCATGCCATAAACGCTAACCTTTGCATCGGCGGAAAGCGGCAGAGTCTGGTTTTCGTTTTTCAGCAGGACAAAACCTTCCTCGCAGATTTTCTCATTGACGGAATTGGCGTATGCCAGGGCATCAGCCTTGGTGTTGATGCCCTCATCGGTTTTGTAATGTTGGGCATCGGAGGGGTCACCGGATACCAGCACCCGGCGTTCCTCCCCAAAAAGCGTGTTCATGGTGTTGGACACCAAAGGCACCGCCAGAATCACAACATTGATAATCACCATCAGCACCAGCACAATGGATGTTGTGATGACAAAAGCTTTATAGGGTTTCCGTATGGGTGTTTTCTTTGCAGAGTTCAATGTTCTTCCTCCTTACTGCAAGTTGCCGGTGCGGGGATACCAGCCCAGCTCACAGGCTGCGTTGTTCAGCTCCATGTAATCGAACAAACATCCCACGGCGGAGAAGGTGCCCGTGGCCTTGTCGCTCTGGCGGATGCTGAAAGTGATGGTATTCTCGCCCTGCTTCAGCTGAATCTTGGGTGCCACTGCACACGGGGTAGATTCAAAGGTGGACTCGCTGGTGCCAATCTGCTTGACATCGATGGTTCCGTAATCCAGCTCCTCCCCGTTGACAATGATGCTAAACATCGTGGGGTCATAGGTGTAATCGCCCACCTCGGATCCCAGACCTAGAACCATGTCCGCCGTGGTGTCCTCCGCCGCCGTAATGGTAAAGGTCACGTCCGTGGGTTTATTCATATAGCCCAACATTCGTCCGTTGCTGGCCATGGGGGTGTTCTGAATCATGCCGCGACCAGTCTTGGAATCGCTGTAGCCGTTGCCTGTCAGCTTGGGAATTGTATTAACGTATTCCGTTTCAAAGCGAGTCGTCGCCACATAGGGGTCAACCACGTTCAGGGTCACCTTCACAGTGACGGACTCGTAACCCTCGGCCTCCGCCGTAACCCTAAAGGTGATTTTTCCATCGGTGGAATCCAGAGGGGTGCCGACAATCAGACCCAAGTCCTTGTCTCTGTCCAGTCCCGCAGGCAGGCCGTTGCCGCCGGAGAAACGGAAGGAATAGGTGATGTTGGGCACGCCGTAGGCATAGCGGACGCTCTCGGAATAGGGCTGACCCACAATGGCATCGGGCAGGTCGAATTTGCTGAACTCAATGTGTCCCAGATCTTCTTCCACCTGCATGCCCTGGGCAATGGACAGCGGAAATTCCACTTCCATAGGGCTGCATCCGGGAGCTCTGGCCACAATGCGCAAGCTCAGCCCATCGGCAGCCTCTTCGGGAATGCCGCTGAGGATTCCGTCTTCCGTCAGGGTCAGTCCCTTGGGAAGTTCCGCTCCCTCCGCCAAAGAATACACAATGTCGCTGCTTCCTGTGGCAGTGCCCAGCGCCTGCTGATAGGGCTCGCCCGTTGTGCCATCCGGCAGAGTCACGCCGGTGTATTCCAGCTTTCCCGGTTCCACATAGAACGCAAAGTCCGCATAGTATTCATTATCATCCAGGTCAATCATGACCGCCTTAAAGTCAAAGGTTCCCGCTTCCTCTGGGATGCCCTTGATAACGCCGTCATCATAAAGGAGCAGCCCCTTGGGCAGAACACTGTCATAGTCCAGGTCATAATACATGTCCGTATTGCCGTTTGCAATGCTGGTCTCATAGGAAGCACCAACCTGACCGTCGGTCAGTGTTTTTCCCTCAAAGGGCAGAATTTTTTCCTTGCAGCCTGCCAGCAGGACGGTCAATGCACCCGCCGCCACTGCCAGCCGGATTATCTTATTTTTCGGCATAAAGGCCTCCTGTTCTCTTTTGGTAAAACCGGGAGGCTGCCGTAGCAGCCTCCCGGATGGGATACGAAGCCAGGGTAACTTTTTTACTGTGCCTGAACCTCGGGAACGAAGCCGTCGGCCAGCACGTTGAAGGTGAACACGGTCACGCCCTGGAAGCCGCCGAAGCCGCCCACCAGGTCAACATTCACCAGGTAGTCTTCGCCAGCAGCGTCGATGCCGTGCTGCGTCTTTACGATGTTGATGGCGTATGCACCGCCCTTTGCAGTCTCGGCCACGGTACCGCTTACGGTTGCAGTTGCCGCATCGAAGGTCAAGCCCTCAGGCAGCGTGCCATAGAACAGCACATAGCGGGCATCTGCATCATTCTCGTCTGCCACGGACAGATTCACTTCCTGCCCCGGCTCCACGTTCACAGTCGCACCGGCTGCATTGACGCTGGTCTCGCTGTAGGGCAGGGACTCCATCGCATAGCCGTTGTTCATCGCCGCGCTGTTGAGCTGGGTATACAGGATGTGCTTGCAGGCATTGTGCAGGGCGGTCAGCTGGGTTGCGGTGTTGGATTCCTCGGTGTTCACCACCCGGGCAATGCTGCCCTCGCGGCTGTCCAGGCTCATGTCGTTGCCGGCACGAAGCATCTGGTTGGCGTTCATGCAGCCCTGACCGGCAGCATGGGCATCGGTGATGACAACACCCTCAAAGCCCCACTCGCCGCGGAGCAGCTCGGTCAGCAGCGCATAGCTTGCGCCGCTCCAGGTAAAGCCGATGCGGTTGAAGGAGGACATGGCTCCATTGGAGCCGCCCTTCTTCACGGCCCACTCAAAGACCTTCAGATAGTTCTCACGCATGGTCTGCTCGTCTGCCCAGGTGGCGATGCCGTCGGTATCGCGGTTGTTCTCCTGGTCGTTCAGTGCGAAGTGCTTCATAAAGGTAATCATGCCCTTGGAGCGTGCGCCCGCAATCACATTGGCTGCCATGGCAGCGGACAGGGTTGCATCCTCGGAGTAGTATTCAAAGTTACGGCCAGAGAAGGGAGTGCGGTGGATATTCAAACCAGGAGCATACCAGCCAACGATGTGGGCCCACAGGCCGTAATCACCAATCAACTCGCCCTGACGGGCTGCAATATCCTTGTTCCAGGTGCAGCCAACCAGAGTCTCAGTGGCGAAGGAGAACTTGTGCTCACCGGCGAAGGGCTTCAGCACACTGCGTCCGCCGCCGACCCAGGCACCGGTCAGGCCAACGGGGCCATCGGAGTGACCGGCCACAGGAGCGCCCAGTCCGTCAACAGCATTGTGCTGGAACTGAGTGGCAGCCATCATTTCATAGGCCTGGTCAACGGTCAGCTGGGAAACGAACTCATCCCACTTCGCATCGTTATAGCCTACGCCAACCATGTCGGTCAGCTGGATGGGTGCGGGATTTTCAGCGGTATAAGCAGCGTCCGCAGGCTGGAAGGCAGGAGCGGTTTCTGCATACCAGGGGGAATTTTCGTCATAGGAGGGGGCAATCACAGCGTTGCTTTCCGTTGCGCCCTCAATCAGAGGCATGGCAAAATGGCTCAGGAACTCGTCATCACGCATCATGTCCTCTTCGCCGGGGGTGGTGGGGAAGGTACCCTCCCAGTCCGCACGGGACAGGACATGGCCTTCCATCTCAGCGGTGGAGTCAGTGAAACGGGGAGCGATGTCTGCACCAGTCACAGGGTCAACGTCGATGTTCAGCTCGGTGCCCTCCACCGTCAGGACAGCGCCGTTCGTCCAGGCATCGTGGGCATTCTTGCCGACATACAGGGTGTAAGTACCGGCATCCAGCTCATACCCAACGTGGCCGTCGCCGTCCTTGTCATAAGCATCGAAGGAAGCCATATCAAAGCCGTTCACCGTCAGGGTAACCGTCTGGGAAGCACCGGGCTCCAGCAGCTCAGTCTTGGCGAAGTCGCCCAGGACAACGTGGGACTTTTCGGTTTTGCCGGTTTCGTAGGGTGCGGAGAAGTAGAGCTCCACAACGTCCTTACCGGCAACGGAACCGGTGTTGGTCACGGTCACGTCCACAGTGAGGTTGGTCTTCTCGGTCAGGGCGTCGGTGTCCATCTTCAGCTCGCCCACCTGCCAATCGAAGGTGGTGTAGCTCAGGCCATAGCCGAAGGGATAATTCACCGCCTGGTTGTACCAATCCTCGCCGTCGGTATAGCCGCGGGTCTCATAATACTTGTAGCCCAGGTAGATGCCTTCCTCGTACTCGACTGACTCAATGCCCAGATAGTCACTGAAATTGGTCTCGAAAACCATGCCGTCTTCCGTCAGATACTGGTTGCCGGCAGTGCCGTCTGCGTAGTAGCCGATGTTGTTATTGGCGAAATTCTGATAGGCGGGGTCCTTGGTGAAATCTGCCATGAAGGTATCGGTGGTACGGCCAGAGGGGTTGACCTCACCGTTCAGAATCTGACCCAGAGCGCTGAAGCCATTCTGGCCTGCGCCGGGCGCCCAGATAACGGACTGCACCTTGTCGTTGGAAACAATGTTGTCGCCCAACTCCATGACATTGGAGGAGTTGAGAATCACGATAACCTTGTCAAACTTGGCGGTGACCTCTTCCAGCAGAGCCTTCTCGTTGTCATCCAGCTCCAAGTAATGCTCGGTGGGGTCGGAGGTACGACCCATGCCGCCGTAATATTCATAGTCTCCATCCTCCACATCCAAGAAGGTGGGGTACACCCGTGCCTTATCAGCCTCGGGAATACCGCCCTCATCCTCCGCGGAGACATAGGAGCTGCGGGGCAGGTCGGTGCCTTCGCCGCCGGTACGGGAGAACACAATCACAGCTGCGTCGCCGTACTGGGTATAGGAGGACTTCACCGCATCGGTGTAGCTGTCCTGGGGTGTTTCAGCGGTGGGGAAATAGGAATTGTAGTTGTAGCTGGCAAAGCCCATGGAAGGACGGACAGGGCCGGAGGCCTCCTCGTCGTTGTAAAAAGCCACCAGTTCCGGGTTCACATGGAAGCCTGCGCTCTCCAGGCTGTCGATGATGCTGACGGTGTTGCCGGACGTACCGCCGGAGGAGCCGCTGCCGGAATACACGGGGTTGACAGAGTTTTTACCAAACACGCTGATGTTCTGGACGCCGGTCAAGGGCAGAACGGAATTGATGTTTTTCAGCAGGACAAAGCCTTCTGCACCAATCTGGCGGTTCAGCGCCGCCTCCGCTTCAAGCACACCGTTGAGGGAGGTAAACTCGGTGTAATACTTGCCAACGCCGGAGTTGTTCTCCGCGAAAGCGGCAGGGGCAGCCGCACTCATCGTCAGTGCAGCAGCCAGCGCCCAGGTCATTGCGGACTTCATCGTCCTTTTCTTGTTCATGGGGCAATCTCTCCTTTTTACAATTCGCTTCCGATGCAGGCTTTGCGATAAACGCATGAACTTGCTTCTGAAATCGTTGGCTTTATTATACAAAATGACAACAGGCGTTATGAATAGCCGCTAACTTCTTCGTCCCGTATCTGAACTTTTTCGTAATTAAAACCAAGCCGGTCTCCCTGACAGGAAACCGGCTTGCAAATTACGCCTCAGCTATTGGAATGATGATGGAGAGGCTGAAAATATTATCGTGGATGCCGATATGGAAATGGCCGTGGTATTTTTCCGTGAGCATTCGGATGCTGCGGGTTCCAAAGCCATGATGTGCGGTGTCCTCTTTGGAGGTGATGGGCAGGCCGTCGTCAAACACCAGGCTCCCGGAAAAATAATTGCTCTGCTCAATGCGCAGCAGCTCCCCCTGGGTGGCAACATTCAGGGTTATCACCTTTTCATCCGGGCTTTCCACATTGCCCACGGCCTCAATGGCGTTGTCCAGGATATTGCCGAACAGGGCATAAATGTCGCAGTCCTCCATAAAGCCAATGCGGCGTCCGTCTGCCATGCAGGTGAAGGTGATTTTCTGGTTCATGCAGGCCAGCATTTTGCCGGAGAGAATCACATCCAGGGCGGAATTGTGGGTGTGCAGCTCCGTGTCATAGATGTCCACCATCTTCTCAATTTTCTTGAGCTCGCCCCTATAGGCCTGGTCGCCCAGGGCGGCAATCTGGTGCCGGATGTCATGACACTTGACGTTGATTGCCTCGTGAATCTGTCTATCTTGCTCGTATCTGCGCTGCTCCTTTTTCAGCAGCTCTGCCGATACCGCCGCCCGGTGTTCGGAATCCGTTTCCCGGAGGTGGCTCATACTCACAATCACTGTCAGCAGGGAGTACAGCGCCGCCATCACATCCAGCCCCGCCAGGAGCGTCCAGTCTCCACTCTTGATAATACCCACCCGCATCACCAAATCCAGCCATACGGTGATTGCAACGGTGCCGAAGCCCAGGAACAGCATCATGCGATTGCTGGCCTTGGAGAAATCAACCAAGCACCGCTCATGCGTGTACCGCCTGCACCCGCGGGCGTATACCGCCAGCACACATCCAGCCAGAACACACATCAGGCACCGCTCCGCCAGCGGCGAGAGATACAGCGGGAAAAAGAGCCGCGGCACCTCAGCCAAACGCTCGCAAAGGTTCTGTAAAGAATAGGACACCGTGATGGCAAACAGCGCCTGGCAGAAGGAAGCCTTGCACCAAAACGCCACTGACAGGCCGTACATCAAAAACATCACCGCAAAGCGGACGGTTCCGGTGAGCAGCATCTGTCCATAAAAAAAGGAGGTCTCAATTTCCCGCGTGACAAGCATCCACGCGGAAACAATAAGAACGGAAAACGCAACCCGAAACCAATAGTGGCTGCGTTTTTCAAAGCATCTGGCCGTAATCAGGCAGCCTATGGCCACCATCAGGGCATTGGCCAAATTTGTCAAGAGAAACTGAAATACCTGCATTTTTTCACCCCTTAAAACGCTTTTCCGCTGTTGTGCAGCGCCTCAATAAAATCTTTGCGTCTGCGGAAACTAATTGGGAAAGCGCGGTCTTTTACCGTCACATCCGCCCCGTTTGTGTTGACCACATACCGGAGATTGATGATTGTCTGGTTGTTGATGCGGAAGAAATCCGGCGGCAGCTTCGGCTCCAATTCTTTCAAGGTTCCGTAGGCCGGAATGGTTCCAGTTTGGGTGACAAAATGGATATGATGGTCGTATATTTCGATGTAGATCAAATCTTTTTCCTGAATTTTAACAGTCTGTTCGTCCCCTTCAATCAAAATGCCGCCGCTGCTCTGATTGCATTTGGGAAGCAATCGCTGCAATTTGATGTTCAGGGTTGCGTATTTCAGCGGCTTGATGATGTAATCCGCCGCGTCAACCTCATAGCCCTCCACCGCATACTGAGCAAGTCTGGTCAGAAAGACAATCTGAATGCCCTGATCCAGCTCACGCAGCTGCCGCGCCGCTTTCATGCCGCTGATGCCCGGCAGACGGATGTCCAGAAATACCATGTCGTACTGATACTCGTATTTTTTCAAAAAATCCTCGGCAGCCGGATAGTAGTCCGTGGTAAATTCCACCTGCTTTTCCAGGGCATATTGATTCAGCATTTTTATGAGGAATTGCGCATCGTCGCTGCTGTCCTCTACGATTGCAATACGGAACATCTGCTCACCTCCGGCACGCCTCCATTTTCCCCAATTATAAAACAGCCGCAGCCCGTTATCAAGGGGGAAATTTTCCCCGGCAGCTGCTGCACGCAAAAAGCGAGTGTCCTTTTCATAGGGCATTGCCCCGGAAGGACACTCGCTAAAAGAGTTTGGGTTACTTATTCAGCTTGCAAAGGCGGTTACGCTCAGTCAGGAGCCGGGAGGCAGTGCGGCAAAGCTGCTTGATGGCGGGGGTATCATTATCCATGACGGCGGACTGCAGGTTTGCCACGGCGGCGGAAAGGTCGCGCTCGGCCTCCTCCAAGGCAGGACTGCTGACGGGGTCGGAATAGTGCAGTTCCTCGGCAAACTTCTTCACCGCGGCGGCGGCCTCCGGGTCGGTGCAATCCAGCTGGCTCACCTGGGACCGCAAGGTGCGCATGACGGTCACGTTCTTCTTGAGCTTGTCATCCTGGGCGTGGATTTCATCCGCCACTGCGTCTGCGGCAATCAGGCCAATGGCCGCCGCACCCAACGCCGCCGTATACACCAGCACGGCCAGCCACACCGGAATCCAGCTGCCCAGAGCCATGGCAAGCAGACCAACAATCAACTGCACCAGCCAATACACAGCCCCGATTTTTGCAATGGGGAAGCCATAAAACCGGCTCTTTGCGCCGGGATGGCGGAGAAACGCAATCCAGAATGCCGCCCCTGCCACCGCAAACGCCGCCAGGGTATAACCAAAGCTCAACCAGAACACCGGGGTCTTGGCAAAGGGAATCAAAAACGCCACCAGCAGATACAGGACAAGGAGAATGGCCACGGTTAAACCGAAACGAATGGTATCCTTCTTCATTGCTTACCCCTCCCTCTTATGGCCGCATTCCGGGCAGAATTTGGATGTAATCCCCGTTGTGCCACATTCCGGGCAGTCCCAGGCGAGGCTGGGCTGCTTGCAGCCGCATTCGGGGCAGAATTTACTCTGGATATTTTGTGTTCCGCAGTTGGGGCAAGTCCAGCCCTGCTTGGGTTCCGGTTTCTTTGCGCCGCACTCCGGGCAGAATTTGCTTTGGATGTTCTTCGTGCCGCATTCCGGGCAGTCCCAGCCGGAGCTTTCGGCTGCTCCAACAGTCTGTCCTACCTGCTTTGCCGTCTCCATAATGGGATTCAGTGCTTCCTTGGTCATGCCCATTACGCTTCCCATGGCACCCAGCGTTACCCCCAGACCGGCAATATCACCCAGGCCGCCGGCAACGCCGGTTCCGGTGATGCCGTTCTGCATGGCTTCCAAGCCCACCTTGCGGGCGGTTTCCTGCTGGTAGGTATAGCCCTTCATGCGCATTTCCTCCGCCTCGGCAGCAGCCTGCATCCGATAGGCCTCTGCCTCGGCTTGCTTCTGGATTTTCAATGCCTCTGCATCACCCCGGGCACCGATAATTTTCATCTGTGCAGCAGTCTGGGCTTCCACCGCTTTCCGCTCCGCCTCGGCAACCGCTACATTTTTGCGTATCTGTTCCTGACGAACCCCCAGATATTGCTCGGCGAACTGCTCCTTCATCTTCCGGAAATTGGGGTCATCGTCCGGGGTGACCACCCGGGAGACGAAGAACTCCGGCATTTCCAGCCCGTACTCCGCCAGGCGGCTGTTAATCCGCTCCCGCAGGGCATCGGACAGCTCCAAAAGCCGCTCGTCAATTTCCAGAACGTTAATGCTGTTTTCCCGGATGGCAGCAGCCAGATAGCTTTTCACCTGGGTCATCACCAGGCTGCGGAACAGCCCCTTGCTACTCCCGCCAAGGATGGCATCCTGCTTCAGCTCACCGGTGGTGCCGATGAGCTTCAGCAGCAGCTTGCGGGAATTGGTAACCCGGATGGAAAATTCGCCGGAAGCGCCCAGCTCGATGTGCATCCCGGTCACGGGGTCAAAGAGGCGGACTTTGGAATCCGTGCCCCACTTGATGCCCATCTGGGTGGTGCGATTGACGAAATACACCTCGCTATGGAAGGTGCCCTCGGTATCTGTTGGCAGCTTGTAGAGCTTTTCCAGGATGGGCAGCTGCTGGGTTTCCAGGGTGTAGCGGCCGGGGCCGAACAAATCCAGCGCCTGACCGTCCCGGAAGAAGATAGCCTCCTGGCTTTCGTGGACGATAAGCTGAGAACCCAGATTGAAGTCCTCAATAGGGTGCTTCCACACCAGGGTTTCGTTGTCGCCCTCGTACTTAATGATGCTGGCAAGGCCGTCCCGCTGGATTTCCTCGGATTTCAGCCGTTCCGCCACATCGTTGACATGGTCGCACACCGGGCAAGTATAGCTACTGGCTCCCCTGGTTGTCCGCAGCCGCACACCGCACTGGGCACAGGAAAATTCAACGGTTTTATCCTGCTCCACCATGGTGTTGATGGGCTCCCCGCAGACAGGGCACTTGGCATTTGCCCCCCGGCTCTGGTCAAACACCACGTTGTTGCCGCAGTGGGGACAGGTGCGGCTGCTGAGCTTGTCCGTGCGGACATCGATGGTGTAGCCGCAAGCGCAGTCAATCTTCCTTCGCGCAAAGAAGCCGGTCTTGGCTTCCGCATAACGCCCACAGGCGGGGCATTCGATTACAAATTTGGGCATACGTATTTATCTCCTGTTAATTGCAACCATATTGCAAATCTTCTTTTATTTTTGCAGTTAGTTCTTTTGCGTTTCCCTCATTTCGGACCATTCTAATCTCAACAGAACGATCCTCACATTTCAATGCTTCGAGTACTTTTCCCTTTTCATCTGTTTCTTTATTAGGGTCATTCGGTTTCGTCTTATCTACATAATAGCAGTATATGATTCTTTTAGATTTCGTTTTTGCAAAACGATGCAGCATTGCATTGATGTGATTATCAGCAGCTCCAAGGCTATATCCAATTATCACAAGGGTTTTTGCCTTGTCCAACGCTGTAATTGCCTTTGCATATGCCTCAATTTGCTCAGGAACAATAATCGGTTTAATTGGTGCCTGTGTCATCAGAAACGGGAATACAAAATCATTTGATTCAATTTTCTTGTTCAATAATACATCGTAAACAGATAATTCCATTGGATATTCAAATTGAGATAACTTTCCAGCGAGATAAACATTTTCCTTGAAATATTTTTCCATAAATGGGGTATAATTGGTGGTCAAAGCAGTGCAATGTGGAAACGCATCCGAAATAGCTTTATAGTAGTTTCCTGAAGCATTGTCCATTTTTGAATAGTCATATTCCTTATATATTTGCGCAATTATATCGTTTAGATTTTCTAGTAATCGGCCATATGCTTGCTTACGCTGTGTTGATTTTCTATTGGGTCTATCTGCCTCGAAAAGAAGCGGCTCAAGAATTGTAAAGAAGGCACTCCAATAATAATTAACGAGGCGCCAAAATTGCGTCAATCCCGTTTTATTTGGAGAAATAATTGCTGAAAAATCTTTCTCAACCGCACCGTAAAAGGAAATATAATCCGTAAATTTAGGTGTTTCTTTCACGCTTAGCTCTTGCATCTGTGTTTTTTCCTGTTCTGCACCTACTTCCCCCTGTATCAACAATTTGTAAATTGGTTTTTCCTTCAGTGCGAGTTCATCTGCGTATTTATTTTTCTCTTTATCACCTATCGTTTCTTGTTCACTATCGAATTTATAAACGCAAGATATGTAATCTTTGTAGGGCAAATTAAAAATACTATTGTAAACTTCACTACTGTCAGGTAAACCGTTCTCTTTATAAAAATTTTTAGCCGCCCTGTGTATAATCTCACGAAATGTATGACTATCTGATTTGAACAAAAACGAATCACGATATTCCTTAACATACTTCTTAACTTTTTCATCAGAAAGCGGATTCGCATAAAATTCACGCAATGCACTGTAAAGACTATCATGCTTCTGTTGCATTGTCCGTAGTGTATACTCTGCCCCTGATGGAAGGCCAAAGCATGTTTCGGCCCCTGCTCCAAATAAAAAAACAACGTCATTTTCCAGGAATGTTTGCCCCATGAACGTCCTCCCATTTTTCCTTACAAAAATACTTCAACATTATCGAAGTTAATAATTTAGGTACAGACTACTGTCCCTTATGTCCTTTTATTGGGTAGTCTTATATCTCTCCAGTATCCTACATCGCTTAAGCCATCCTTCCCTCTAACAACCACAGTACCATCAGTTTTTAGTCCAACTGTATAATAGCCACTTACGCTAATCGCCACAATGTCTGTCCATGCCCTTACGTCACACTGACCGTATTCGTTATCTCCTGTGGCAACCACAGTACCATCAAATCTCAGACCAACCGTATGGCTATAGCCTGCACTGATTGCCACAATATCTGTCCAGTTCCCGACATTGCATTCACCATCAGAATTAAATCCTGTAGCAACCACAGTGCCATCAGATTTTAGCCCAACTGTATAACTGCCACTTGTGCTAATCGCTACAATATTTGTCCATCCCCCCACGTCACACTGACCGTATTTGTTATCTCCTGTGGCAACCACGGTACCATCAGATTTTAGCCCAACTGTATAATAGCCACTTGTGCTAATCGCTACAATATTTGTCCATCCCCCCACGTCACACTGACCG
>URPI01000008.1 GCA_900549705.1 uncultured Eubacteriales bacterium | reverse complement strand
GGCACCTCCCCTTCCAGGGGAGGCATGGGCACTTCGTGCCAGCAATAGCGATACTCACTACATCATTTACAAATTGTTTACTCACGCAATTGTCCTGGCTGCATTTGATACACCGCAAATAATCGGATTCCAGTTTCTGGCTCCGGCAGATTCCCGCAAAATGGCAATGTCACCAAATGAAGCGCAGGGAACGCACCCATTTCACACCTCGCTTTAGAATTTATCGGCCTGCACCATAAAGCGCTTGCAATTTTGAAACGTGCCGCTATAATAACTGCGTTGTGTATGAAAAGCTCCAACGAAGGGAGGTCCCGGGAAGAATACATCTCTTGCCCCAAGTCTCAGCGCCTGCACCCTGGCAGGCTGTACTTGTGAAAACAGCATGAGAGTAGTAAAAGTAGACCGTTCCAATCTGGTTTTCCAGCGAAAGACAAATTACTATATAGACTCAGAAAACGACCGGATCATTGGATAAATAAAGGGAGGACAGCCTTCTGTCCAATCATAAATAATACAATATAAGGCGGGTTTGTTCAGCAAGTACAATTACTTTTTTATTGTGAAAATGGAGTGTTAAAACGATGAAAAAACTAATTGTATTTACTCTTGTACTTACTGTTTGCTTTACCCTGCTGGCAGGCACTGGTGTGGCTGCCCAGGCAGATACCAACGCGGATGAAATGAAAATTCCCTACACCTGCGACCTGAGCCCGGAAGACGGTTCCGACAGCGTGGAGCGGCAGGGCGATCATCCCGACAGCCCCTATTTCAAGGCACCGGACTTTTACAACATGGAAAGCACCGACAGCCTGACCATTCTCTCCCATTTCAAGACCCAGCAGCAGACCAGCGAATGGAGCTGCGGTGTCAGCAGCACATTGATGATGCTGGAATGGTACGGAATGCGGGGCGACTACAACGAAGAATCCCTGGCACAGTTCCGCAGCAACGGCCTGACCCCCGGTGCAACCTCCATGTCTCAGATGGTGGAGATGTTCCAGGGCGTGGGTGGCTTTGATGTTTATTCCACCCTGGACTGCCGGGATACCGTCCACGATGTGTTCACCTTTGCGTTCATCCAGCAGACGCTGAAAGAGGGTCATCCCATCGCCATCGGCTGGAACGACTGGGGCGGACACTGGCAGGTGATTATCGGCTACGATACCATGGGCACCGAAACCACCCAGGATGATGTGATTATTGTGGCGGATCCCTATGACACCACCGACCACAACCAGGACGGCTACGGCATCTACTGCGCAGAGCGATTCCTGTATAACTTTACGTTCTACAATTTCTTCAGCGAGGAAAGCGGAGAACCCAATGATATGTGCTTCCTGGTGGCAAAGCCCGCCGCCTAAGCCCATTCTAATGTAAATGTATTCCCCGGACTGATTGGATACACAATTTAATAGGATAATCCCCGGCGGGTTCTTTTCACAAGACGAAAAGAACCCGCCGGGTTGATTTGTCTTTGGGGGGCAAAACGAAGTCAGGAGCGCGCACCATCCAATGCCCCCTCCTCAGCAGCGCCCGCAGAAGTGGAGTCAAGGTGCATGGAAAGGCATGAAAAAAATCTATTGACAAATCGGTTTTGTTGTGCTATTGTATCAATACACTAATACAGTAACACAAGGAGGAAGCCTATGGACTGGAAATTTACCGGCGACCGCCCGGTGTACCAGCAAATCATGGAGCAAATCCGCGGCTCGATTCTCAAAGGGGCGCTGACTCCCGGGGAGCGCATTGCATCCGTCCGGGATCTGGCGGCACAGGCGCAGGTGAATCCCAACACCGTGCAGCGGGCGCTGACCGAATTGGAGCGGGAGGGGCTGCTGGTTGGCGGCGGCACCAACGGTCGGACGGTAACGAAGGATGCGTTGGTGCTGCAAAAGATGCGGCAGCAGGCGCTGGAAGACCTGGCACGGGAATGTGCGGAAAAATTCATGGTATTTGGTGTCGGCCCGGCGCAGGCGGCAGAGCTGCTGCGGGGGCTGGAAAAGGAGGAAGAATAATGGAAAACGTTTTATCCGCAAAGAATCTGACCAAGCGCTACGGCAGTACCCTGGCGCTGGACGGACTGGATTTAGAGCTGCCCCAGGGAAAAATTGTGGGGCTGCTGGGTCCCAACGGCAGTGGCAAGACCACTCTGCTGAAGCTGGCGGCGGGACTGCTGACCCCCACCAGCGGTACCGTCACCGTCTGCGGGGAGAAGATTGGCCCCCAGAGCAAGGGGCTGGTGTCCTATCTGCCGGACAAAAGCTATCTGAACAAGCAGCAGAAAATCCGGGAGATTCTGGACTTTTTCCAGGATTTTTATGGGGATTTTGACCGCCCCCGGGCGGAATCCATGCTGCGTGCCTTAAAGCTCGACCCGGAAGCCAGGCTGAAAACCCTTTCCAAAGGCAACCAGGAAAAGGTTCAGCTGGTGCTGGTCATGTCCCGGAAGGCAAAGCTGTATCTGCTGGATGAGCCCATCGGCGGCGTTGACCCCGCTGCCCGGGACTACATTCTCAATACCATTATCACCAACTATGACCCGGGTGCAACGGTGCTCATCTCCACCCATCTGATTGGGGATGTGGAGCGGGTGCTGGATGAATTTATCTTCCTGTCTCAGGGCAAGGTGATTCGTCAGGGCAGCACCGATGAAGTGCGGGAAGAAACCGGCACTTCCCTGGATGAACTGTTTCGGGAGGTATTCAAATGTTTGGAAAATTGATGAAGGCCGAGTGGCGTGCCAGCCGCCGGATTATTGGAGCGCTGTGCGCCGTGGTGCTGATTTCCGGGGCGCTGCTGGGACTCATGGGCAATGTCCTGCTGTGGGAATCCTCCGGCAGCTGGCAGCTGCCGGGCTTTGTGAATGTGCTGTTTTCTCTGCTGGGCATGACGGCGGTGCTGGCGGTGACGCTGTCGTTGGCTGCCAGCGTGTTTTATGTACTGTGGCGGTATTACCGGAGCCGGTTTACAGAGGAGGGCTACCTCACCTATACCCTGCCGGTGAACAATCACCAGCTGATGCTGTCCTCCATTTTGGCAAGCGTGCTGGAAATGCTGCTGGTTGCCCTGGCAGCCATGGCTGCTGTGGCGCTGGCCTTCGGTATTTTTGCCGCTGGGCTGCCCTGGAATGAGGTGGACAGCACCTCCTGGGGGCTGCTGTGGAGCAAAGGCGGTGAACTGCTGGATAGCCTCCGCCCCGTTGCCGGTGACGTGCTGCTGGTGCTGCTGAACATGGCTCTGATGGGGCTTGCCACCCTGCTGACGCTGATGCTGGCGGTGACCATCGGCGCAACCGCTGCCAAGAAGCACCCGATTCTCCTTGCCGTTGCGGTGTACTATGGACTCAGTCTGGTACGCATGGCAGCCTACCTGAACGCTGTCAATGCCTGCACCTCCAGCGGCGCAACCCTGGCAGCGCTGGCAGGTGTCAATGCTGCTGCCATGCTGATTGCCTACTTCTGGATGTACTACCTGACCAGCCGGAGGCTGAATCTCAACTGATAAAATCCCCACAGAACCATGGAAAACACCCCGGCTTCCCATTGGGAGCCGGGGTGTTCCATGATGATTCCATGAGCGGTAAAGCCGCCTGAAAGGCAACCTCTGTAGCATCTTTACAAACACAAGTCCTTGCGATATGCGATGAATTGATGTATAATCCTTAGCAAGGGGGAATGTCATATGAAAGAGATTTTTCTGGGTGACGTGATTCGCCAGCGCCGGTTGGAGCTTGGATTGACGCAGGAGGAGCTGTGTGAGGGCATCTGCGAACCGATGACCATTTCCCGGTTTGAAAATGGTCGCCAAACACCGTCCCGGAACCGCATCAGAGCACTCCTCCAGCGGTTGGGACTGCCAGACGACCGGTTTTACGGACTGTTGAATGCAAAAGAGCTGGAGATTAGCAACCTGGAAAAGGAAATTACCAGTCTCCATGTGCAGTTTGAGCGGGCAGCTCCGCAGGAAAAGAACAGAATTCGGGAAACGGCATTTGCAAAGCACCGGGAATTGGAGCAGGTGATGGACGGGGATGACACATTGTCCCGGCAGCTGATTCTCCGCTCAAAATATATTCTTGGAACGGAGAACGGGCCATACAGCTTGGATGAGGGGCTTTCCCTGGTGCTGGAAGCAATCCGCCTGACCTCCCCCAAATTTGATTTGGATGCAATCGGGCGTGGCCTTTACACGGAAAATGAGATTAAGCTAATCAACAATATCGCAAACTGCTATATCCGGGCGGGGCGGCACTATGATGCCATCGATGTTCTGAAGCCCCTGCTCCGCTATTTGCAAACCAGCCTAAAGAATATTCCGCCCAACCGGGCGCAAATTCCTCTGGTAGCCTTCAACTATGCACGAGAGCTGGAAATCGTAAAGCGGTTCGATGATGCTATAGAGATAGGAGAATACGCCAGAAGAATCTGCATTGATTACGGAGTATATACGGTTCTTCCGGATATTCTGATGATTCTGGCAGAATGCCATTACCACCTGGGAAATCACGATAAAAGCGCAGAGCGATACCGTCAGGCATACTACATTTATAAGGCGATTGAGGATGAAAACAACCTTGCCATTCTCAGGGTCGAGGCAAAGGACTTCTTGGGACTGGAACTGAATTGACATCGACCGGGCAGGATGTACATTATAAAATAATAAACCAAAAGCAGGTGAAAAACATATCGTTTTATGCTTGCTTTTCCTAACACAAAACGACAGTTCCTTGACGTGAACCTATCGTTTTGTGTTATTTTTATCTAACGTAAGCCGATATGGCGGTGAAACGGAACCGGCGATATACTATCGTTACCACCCAAAACTGGACGGAGGTTTTTGACAATGGGATATTACCTGAAAAAGTACTGGAAGCTCAACGCACTGGCAGCATTCTTTATGATTGCGGTGGCGGCGTGTAATGTTCTGACAAGCGTTGCAATGATGCAAACGACGGAGAATATCATTGATTTCAATCTGAGCGGATTTTTCAAATGGATGATTATCAACGGCGCACTCTTTTTACTCCTGCTCGCCTTTGACCAGGTGAGCACGGTTTTCAAGAGCAAAGCCATTCGGAAAATGAATAACGCCATCCGCTTGGATATGGCAGCCTCTCTGGCGCAGTCCGATTACCAGAAATACCACGCCCAGGAAAGCGGCGAATATCTCTCCCAGCTGACCAACAACCTAAACCAGATTGAAAACCTGGCATGGGAATCCTTCTATCATTGCATTACAGTGGTTGCAACGGTGGCGTTCAGCATGGTTACGCTGCTGAGCCTGCACTGGTCACTGGCGGTGCTTTCCCTTGCGGCATCTGCGGTGATGCTGAATACACCGAAGCTGTTCGGCAAGAAGATGGAAGAATTGGGCGCAGACTGCGCCAGCAAGCAGGCTGCCGGCACAAGCAAGATGAAGGATTTGCTGTCCGGCTTCGATGTACTGCGGTCGTTCGGGCGGATGAAGCTGTTTCTGTCGGGAATGGAGGATGCCAGCGACCAGGTGGAGCAGCCGAAATACCGCCTGACCTGCATTAAGAATCTGGCACAGAACGGCGTTAGTCTCATCAGCGTGGTTGTCCAGATGACCACCACCTCCCTGATTGGCTTCCTCAGCATCAAGGGTATCATCCTTCAGGGCGCACTGATGGGCGGTGGCAACCTGTGCGGAAATATTGCAAACGGGTTGGCAAATCTGGGGCGGCTACAGCTTGCGTTCTCTGCGGCAAAGCCCTACTTTGAGAATATCACCGTCCATGCAGAAGATGTTCCCCAGGAGGAACGCCTGAGCGGCGCAGCATTCAGCAAGTCCATCTCCATGCAGAATGTTTCCTTTGCTTACGGTGACAAGCAGGTTCTGAGCGGGCAGTCCCTGAAATTTGAAAAGGGCGGCAAGTATGCCCTCACCGGCGCTTCCGGCTGCGGAAAATCCACGGTTTTGAAGCTTCTGCTTGGCTGGCTCCCGGATTACCAGGGCAGCATCCGCTTCGATGAAAAGGATGCCCGTGACTTTACGCAGGAGCAGCGCTTGCAGCAGGTGAGTTACATCGAGCAGGATGTGTTTCTATTCAACACCACCATTCGCAATAACATCACCCTGGGCTTCGATTTTACCGAGGAAATGCTGGAAAAAGCCATCCGCGGCAGTGCACTGGACGGCGACCTTGCGGGGATGCCTTTGGGGCTGGATACCCCGGTGGGGGAAAACGGCAGCAATCTTTCCGGCGGGCAGAAACAGCGTGTTGCCATTGCCCGGGCACTCATTCACAGCCGCTCCATTCTGCTGGTTGATGAAGGAACCAGCGCCTTGGATCAAAAAAACGCAGACATTGTGGAGGAAGCCCTTCTCAGCAATCCGGGTCTTACCCTGATTCTGGTCAGTCACCATCTGAGCGATGAACGGAAGAAACAGTTTACGAAAGTCTACGAGCTTA
Source organism: uncultured Eubacteriales bacterium (assembly GCA_900549705.1). Classification (GTDB taxonomy): domain Bacteria; phylum Bacillota; class Clostridia; order Oscillospirales; family Oscillospiraceae; genus Faecousia. Next base: position 21,402 of record URPI01000008.1, on the reverse strand, counting down.
CGCCCGCTGTCGCCGCCGCAGATGGCAGCGGCAAGCTGGAAACGACGGTTTCATAAAACCGGGCAGGTTCTTTTCCAAAGCAAAATTCACGGCATTCCCTCCATAAAGAATAAGAGCGTCTTTTCATGGCTGACACCACGGTAAAAGACGCTCTTAAACTGTTTTGCAGGCAAATGGATGCAAAGATGAAAACGGGCCGGATTCCCTTATCAAAAATCGGCTTTCCACAACACATTTTCCACCGCTTCGATTTCCCGCCCGTCCAGGGAAAAATGCTCGGTGAACATCTCCTGGAAGCCTAGCTTTTCCTGCAACATTTTGGAGGGGACATTGTAGGAAAGATAGCCGCAGTGGATATAATCCGTATTTTCCTGGGAAAACAGATGGTCAATCACGGCATGAACCGCTTCCAGCATCAAGCCCCTGCGCTGCCACGCCGGGGACATGGCAAAGGACAGGGATTTTCCTGCCTTTCCTGCAATAGTCTCCTGCCGTGCCACCTCGGGCGGCACCTTGTCGTAGACCGTCAGATTGCCGATGACCTCCCCCGTTTCCTTGTGTACAATCACATAGGCTCTGTCCTCTTTGTTCAGGAACCAGTCAAAGCCAGAGCGAATGTCTTCTTCGGAATGGCAGGGACTGCGCAGCATCATCTCGTCCATATGCTTGTCCGTCAGGTATGTTCGGAAATAGGGGTAGTCCGCTTGGGTAACCTTTCGCAGCAATAGCTGCGGCGTTTCTACAAAAATCATAGGGTAACACTTCCTTCTAAAAATTATGGTCGTGAACAATTCCCGTCACCCTTGATTTTTCTCGTCAAAATAGGTAAACTTAACGAGAAACCTTTGGGAGGTGACGAGATGCGCCACTTTGATTATACAAGCCTTATTAACAAAACATGGGACAATGAAGTCATTAACTATCTGTCGCTGATTCATGAGTACAAGGGGAAGCAGTCCGTGTATATCCGGCAGCAGCCCCAGGAACTGGAACGGCTGGTGGAGATTGCCAAGGTGCAGAGCACTGAGGCATCCAACGCGATTGAGGGCATCCGCACAACGGAAACCCGTCTGCACCAGCTGATGCAGGAGCAGACAACCCCGCGCAACCGCGACGAGCGGGAAATTGCCGGTTACCGGGATGCGCTGAACATTGTGCATGAAAATTTCGATTATATTCCCCTGACACCAAACTACATTTTGCAGCTTCATAAAATCCTGCTCAGCCACACCGATTCGGCCTTTGGCGGCAGCTTTAAGAATGTGCAGAATTATATCAGCGCAACGGATGCCGCAGGAAACCGGTTTACGCTGTTCACACCGCTGGCTCCCTACGAAACCCCGGATGCCATGCGCGAAGTCTGCGAGGCGTACAATCGCGCCATTGGGGAGGGAAAGGTGGATGCACTGCTGATTATCCCGGTGTTCATCCACGACTTTCTCTGCATTCACCCTTTCCTGGACGGCAATGGCAGAATGTCCAGGCTGCTTACAACGCTGCTGCTGTACCGTGCAGGGTACGAGGTGGGGAAATATATTTCCTTGGAAGCGAAGATTGCGAAGAATAAGGATGCCTATTATATTGCGCTGGAGGATTCCCAGGCTGGCTGGCATGAACAACGGGATGACCCCACCGCGTTTGTAAAATATCTGCTCAGCACCATCATTGCCGCCTATCGGGACTTGGACGACCGCATTCAAATCATCAGTGATACCTCCCTTGGTACGGTGAAAAATGCGATTGACAGTCGGATTGGGAAATTCACCAAAAAGGAGATTGTGGCGCTTTGCCCAGGGCTCAGTGCATCCACAGTGGAGCGTCACCTGAAAAAGCTGGTTGCCGAAGGAGCGCTTGAAAAGCTGGGCAGTGGCCGGGCAACGGTGTATGTTCGGAGAGACGGGAGGTAAATAGAGACTGGCTCAGTGGCGCTCTGCAACACCCTTTCAGGGGTGCCGAAGGCGAAACCCTTAAATTTTGGATGCCTTCATCAAAAATTCGTATCAATCCATATTCCCTCGTCCCGGATTTGGGCGTTGGCCAAGCTGCGGTAGAACCGCTGGGCTTCCTCATTGGCAGCAATCAGGCCAACGAGGGTGTCGATGCCCTGCTCCTTTAACTTCTGGCGCAGCGCTTCCATCAGCGCTTGGGCAACGCCTGCGTGACGATAGCTTTTAATGACGCAAATCCAGTCTAAATATGCCTTGGTGGAGCCGTCAAAGCGGCTGCATATCTTGGTGGAGTCAATCCGGCCTACCACTTTCCCGTTCTGATAGGCAAGCAGGGACAGGGAATTGTCAAAGGCGGGATTCGTGAAGCTGGCCGTCACATCGGCAATGTACGCTTCGTCAATCTCCCAGCCCCAGAAGTTTTCCTCGGCGCGCAGGTCGCGTTCAAACTGCACCACATCCGAGATGCAGTCGCGGGTGTATTCCTTGATTTCCATTTGCGTGTCCCCTTTCGTTTCGTCTGGCCTCCGGTTATCTGCCAAAAATTGATTATGAAGGTTCGGCTTCATCTTATCCGTGATTTGTTATTTTGTCAACGTAATCTGGCGAAAAATATGTTGCAGGAGCCCTTGCCGAAGTGTATTTTCTGTGTTATAGTTATTAACGATTAAATCAAGATTGGAGTTGAAAGAATGCGCAATACTTCTTGCTGATAAGTGGGGCAATACAAGGAAGCGGCCAAGCGGCTGCTTGTGTTTGTTGCGCCCTGATGCAGGAAGGTATGCGCTGAATCAACTGGCATAGTGCTTGCCATGCCCAGGGGGTGGCAGGTCGTGTTGGCTGCGGGATACTTTCCTGCGGCCAATTTTTTGTATTTGGAGGGCTGCTATGTCTTTGATTCAAGTTTCCAATTTAACCTTTGCCTATGAGGGCAGTCACGAAAACATTTTTGAGAATGTCAGCTTTCAGATTGACACCAACTGGCGTTTGGGCTTTGTCGGCAGGAATGGCCGGGGCAAAACTACCTTTTTGAATCTGCTTCTGGGAAAATATGACTATCAGGGCAGCATTTCCGCCTCTGTTACCTTTTCCTACTTCCCGTATTCCGTGGAGGACAAAAGCATTCTTGCCATTGACGCGGTGGAAGCCATGTACCCAGAATATGAATATTGGAAAATTCAGCGGGAAATGGCGAATTTGCATCTGGATGACGGGGTGCTCTACCGCCCCTATGACATCCTGAGCAATGGGGAGCAGACAAAGCTCCAGCTTGCGGTGCTGTTTTCCAAGGAGAACAACTTTCTGCTGATTGATGAACCCACGAACCACCTGGACATCCGGGGACGGGAGCTGGTGAGCCGGTATCTGCGCACGAAAAAGGGGTTCATCCTGGTGTCCCACGACCGAGCATTCCTGGACGGCTGCGTAGACCACATTCTCTCTATCAACAAATCGGATATTCAGGTCTGCAAGGGAAATTTCTCCACCTGGATGGAAAACAAGCAGCGGCAGGATGCCTTTGAGCAGGCAGAAAACGAAAAGCTGAAGTGTGAGATTTCCCGGTTGGAGGAAACCGCCAGGGAAAAAGCCGGTTGGTCAGATACCGCAGAACGCAGAAAGCTGCGCAGTGGGCCAATGGAGGTAGACAATGTAAAGGGGTGGCGGCCACTGCAAGGCGCAAAGGCGAAAAAGTCGATGGCACGGGCAAAGGCCATCGAGCAGCGGCAGACGGCAGCGATTGCGGAAAAGTCCAGGCTTCTGAAAAACATCGAGCGCAGCGACGCCCTGAAAATCTTCCAAACGCCATACCACACCAAACGGTTGGTGGAGCTAAAGGATGTGTCCATTGCCTACGGGAAAGAGCCGGTGTGCGGCCCTGTCAGCTTCACTGTGGAGCAGGGAGACCGGATTGCCTTGCAGGGAGCCAACGGTTCCGGCAAAAGCAGCATTCTCAAGCTGATTTGCGGGCAGAATATCCCCTATACGGGAGATTTCCGGCGGGGCAGCGGCCTGAAAATCTCCTATGTCGCCCAGGATGCCTCCCAGCTACAGGGAAGCCTTTCTGAGCTTGCCCGGGAAAGCGGCATTGAAAAAAGCCTGCTGCTCGCCATTCTGGCAAAGCTGGATGTTCCGAAAGCACAGATGGAACGGGATCTGTCCAGTCTGAGTGCCGGGCAGAAGAAAAAGGTGCTGCTGGCAAAATCCATCTGCGAACCGGCGCACCTGCACATCTGGGACGAACCCATGAACTATATTGATGTGATTTCCCGGATGCAGATTGAGCAGCTGCTGGTGCAGTTCCAGCCGACGCTTCTGTTTGTGGAGCACGATAAGACGTTCTGCCAGAACGTTGCAACGAAAATCATTGAACTTTGAAAAAGACGGACGGGATAGAGGCAGGGAAACCGCTCTATCCCGTCCGCATTGGCTTTGTTATTCCAGAATATTCGTTGTGATAAAATCAACGCCCATGGCAATCAGTTCTCCGGCGGTGCCGGAATCATTGCACGTCCAGCAGTTCACTTTTATGTGACCGGCGTGCAGCTCCTCCACCAGTGCTTTGCTCATATAGCGATAGTCAAGGTCAATGTCCAGGTGATGCTGCAAAAGCGTCTGCTTGACTTCCTCATCAACCGGCTGGGAAAGCAGCCACTGAATCCGCTGGCCGGGAAGCAACTCCCGCAGCTGGGTGCAGTTTTCCAGGCTGAACGCAATGAAAATCACGTTGGAAAGGTATTCTTCACCCCGGACTATTTCGATGATATTCTCAATATCTTCCCGTAAAAAGGGATTTTTCAGCTCCAGGACACACACTTTCTCGTATCGCTTGCAGATGCGGACATACTCCGCCAGCAGCGGAATCCGCAAATCCTGCCGGGTGCAGCTGCCATCCCTGTCCGGCAGCAAGATAGCCTGAATGTCCCGGTAGGGAACCTGCTCAACGTTTACATCCCATGCGCCGTTTGTGACCCGGGCGGTTGTGTCATCGTGAATGATGACATATTGCCCGTCCGCAGTCCGGTGGACATCCGTCTCGATGCCGTAGTAGCTCCTGTTTCCGGCGGCCACAAAGGCAGCATTGGTGTTTTCCTGCTCGATTCCGCTCAGTCCCCGGTGAGCAATCATCTTTTTGTTCCCATGGTTTATTTTTACGGTGTCCATTTTTGATTCCCTCCTGCATCATGCTGTCCGTGGTTTCCGTTAGATAAAAGATAAGAGATAACAGATAATAACGAATAGTACAGAAACGCCCATGAAAAGATGCGCAATATCTATTATCTACTCACTATTATCTATTATCTCTTATCTGAGCCCTCGCAGAGGGCGTTTCTGGTGCGGGCAACAGGACTCGAACCTGCACGCTTTTGGCAGTGGAACCTAAATCCACCGAGTCTACCAATTCCACCATGCCCGCAAATGAGGAAGTTGAAAATGGAAAGTTGAAAATTGAAAGTTACTGCTTTGCAGACCGAACGATGCTTGTCAGCATTTTGGGGATAGCCAATACTTTGTTTCAGCCGTTTCTTTCAATGCGAAGGGCGCTCCGCCCCAACTTTCCACTTTCCATTTTCAACTTTCAATTGGAAACTACTGCTTCGCAGACCGAACGATGCTTGTCAGCATTTTGGGGATAGCCAATACTTTGTTTCAGCCGTTTCTTTCAATGCGAAGGGCGCTCCGCCCCAACTTTCCACTTTCCATTTTCAACTTTCAATTGTAAGCTACTGCTTTGCAGACCGAATAATGCTTGTCAGCATTTTTTCAATCTCGGTGCAGTCACTGCTGATAGAGAGGTATTCTATTTCCGTGAGATAGTCTGTCGCATGGAGCAGCCGAAGCCAATACTTTGTTTCGGACGTTTCTTTCAATGCAATGGACATTTTCGACACGAAGTCCGCCCTGCTTTGGCCCTGCTGCGCTTCGCTGATATTAGCGCCAATACTGGTTCCGCTCCGCAGCAGCTGCTTGGAAAGGACATATTCATGTTTCGCATTTTGCAAATGCTGGCACAGCTTTACAATCCGTACCGCAAAACAAAATGCCTTTTCAGATACCATCTCTCCGCCCTAACTTTCCACTTTCCATTTTCAACTTTCAATTGAAACGTTTCCATTCTATCATTTTCAAAAATTTTTGTCAACTAGCGTCCTGCTTGTTTGTCAAATATGATGAAAAAGTCCTTGACAATGTGCCCCGTTGCAAGTAAAATAACCGTGGTGTGGTGTATGTCCCCGGGACTGCCAATTTCGGACAGGACATATTTCATTTTACATTACCGTCATTTTGGCCGGGCATCTGCGTTTATCGCCGCATGGCGTTTTTGTTATGATTTCTCCCAATTTTGGGCTTTTCTCAACAATTTCACATGGGGACAAACGCACACCCCCGGTCGCAATTTTTAGGAAGGAGGTGTGCTGCAAGAATTATGGGTTGGATTATTGGTATCATTACAACCATCCTGGGCATTGCTGCGGGCTTTGGCGGCGGTGTGCTGTACCGCAAGCGGGTTGCCGAGCGTGCCATCGGCTCCGCTGAGGAGGAGGCAACACGGCTTGTCAACGAGGCCATCCGCACCGGTGAAAACCGGAAGAAGGAAATGCTGCTGGAAGCTAAGGATGAAATTCATAAATCTCGAGCAGAACACGACAAGGAAGTCAAAGAGCGCCGGGCGGAGCTGACCAAGCAGGAGCGCCGTCTGGAACAGAAGGAATCTACCCTGGACAAGAAAACCGAAGCCTTTGAACGCAAAGAGGATGAGCTGAACCGCCGTCTGGCAAACGTTCAGCAGACCCAGGCACAGGCCGACGAAATCCGCGACCAGCAGATGGAAACCCTGGAGAAAATCTCCGGCCTGACCCAAGAGCAGGCGAAGCAGTTTTTGCTGGACTCCATCGAGCAGGACGTGCGCCATGACGCTGCCCAGAAGATTAAGGAAATCGAGCAGCAGCTCAAGGACGAGGCCGAAGAAAAAGGCCGGGAAATCATCGCAACTGCCATCCAGCGCTGTGCCGCCGACCACGCCGCCGAGACCACCGTTTCTGTGGTCACGCTGCCCAACGATGAGATGAAGGGCAGAATCATCGGTCGGGAAGGCCGCAACATCCGCACCCTGGAAACCATTACCGGTGTTGACCTTATCATCGACGATACCCCCGAAGCCATTACCGTCAGCTCCTTTGACCCGGTGCGCCGGGAGGTTGCCCGGTTGGCTCTGGAAAAGCTGATTGTGGATGGCCGTATTCATCCCACCCGCATTGAGGACATGGTGGAAAAGGCTCGCAAAGAGGTTGACCGCACCATCCGCGAGGAGGGCGAGCGCGCCTGCTACGAGACCGGCGTTCATAACCTGAATCCTGAACTCATCAAGATTCTGGGTCGCCAGAAGTACCGTACCTCCTATGGTCAGAATGTGCTGAACCACTCCATTGAGGTTGCCCACATTGCCGGCCTGATGGCCGCAGAGCTGGGCGTAGATGTGGCAATGGCAAAGCGGGCAGGCTTGCTGCATGACCTGGGCAAGTCCATCGACCATGAGGTTGAGGGAAGCCATGTGCAGCTGGGTGCTGACCTGGCACGGAAGTTCAAGGAGAACCCGGTGATTGTCAACGCCATTGAGGCGCACCACGGCGACGTGGAGCCTAAGACCGTGATTGCCGTGCTGGTGCAGGCCGCCGATGCCATCTCTGCCGCTCGTCCCGGCGCACGCCGCGAGAACGTGGAGAACTACATCCGCCGCTTGCAGAAGCTGGAGGAGCTGACCGGCTCCTATCCCGGCGTGGAGAAGGCATACGCCATCCAGGCCGGCCGTGAGGTGCGGATTATGGTCAAGCCCGAGGAGGTCAGCGAGGACAACATGATTCTGCTGGCACGGGATGTGGCAAAGAAGATCGAAGCCGAGCTGGAATACCCCGGTCAGATTAAGGTCAATGTGATTCGGGAAACCAAGGCTGTGGAATACGCAAAGTAAGGAAGATGCCCGTGGCGCAAGCCACGGGCGTTTTTTATGGTGCTGCGTGCCCGGTTTATTGGAAGGAAATCGGTTTGCCGGCAAGCTGTAGCTGCTGTGCCAGCGCGGCGGCATCCAGCTCTACCATGCGGCTGCGCTTACAGCCCAGTGCCACAATGCGGTGAACCTTGTCCTGCCGCAGCGGAATCACACGCAGGTCGGGGGTGTTCAGCGCCGGGGTCTGCGCCACAATGCAGATGCCGATGTTGTTTCGCACCAGCGACAGCAGCGCCCCATCCTCATCCGCCTCGGCTGCGATTTTTAAGGGGCAGTTAAAGTCATGAAAAATGGAGGCGTATAGCCGATAAAAATAGCCGTTGCGGGTGTGGATGACAAAGGTTTGTTGCAGCAAATCCTCTGGATACAGCACTGTCCGTCCGGCCAGCGGGTGGGACGGGTGCATACACACCACCAGGGGCTGCTCGAACAGCGGGAAATAGGAGATGTCGGAATACCGCGGCGAGGGGGAGCAGAGAATCAAATCCAGCTGGTCATTTTCCAGCCAGTCCTGCAAGTCGTTGGAGACGGCACGGCGAATCTGCACCAGACTTCCGGGATTCCGCTGCTGATACAGCCGCACAAACTCCGGCAGCAGGTCGCTTTCAACGGCAGCCATGCACCCCAGATGCAGCGCCTCCCGCTGCATGGCAGCCCGGATGCCCTGCTCCAAGTGATGCAGCCCCTCCTGGGCATAGGGAATAAACAGCTTTCCCTGTGCGGTTAAACAGATGCTGCGTCCGCTTTTTGCAAACAATGGAAAGCCCAGGTCACTTTCCAGATGCCCAATGGCCTTGGAAAGCGTGGGCTGCGTGATTCCCAGCCGCTCTGAGGCACGGCGGTAATTGAGCACCTGGGACAGCTCCAAAAAATATTCCAGCTGTTTCGTGTTCATGCAAATTCCCTCCTGGATGCATTGATAGCCAATGGCTATGGTTCTATGCGCAGTATAATCTTGAAAGATGGAAAAATCAAGTATATTATGAAGTTATCATCAAGAAAAGGAGAATAAATCATGAAGAAATGTCTATCCCTGATTCTCGTGCTTGCCATGGTTCTGTGCATGGCTGCCTATGGTGCAACACCGGTACAGGCCGAGAATGCAAACCTGTTCACCCCCGGCACCTACACCGGCGTTGGGGCGGGCAAGAACGGCGACATCACGGTAGAGGTCACCTTCTCCGCAGACAAAATTGAGCGCATTACCGTTGTCTCTCATTCCGAAACCCCCAGCCTGAGTGACGCGGCCATTGCCAACATCCCCACGCAGATTGTGGAAGCCCAGAGCCTGGGTGTGGATGCCGTTTCCGGCGCAACCTATACCAGCAACGGTATTGTGGAAGCGGTAGCCGATGCCGTCAAGCAGGCAGGCGGCGACGTGGAAGCCCTGAAAAATGTGCAGATTGCAGCCGGTGAACACGTGGAAGAAGAACTGACCACCGATGTGGTGGTGGTGGGCGGCGGCGGTGCCGGTATGAGCGCCGCAGTCCGTCTGGCAGAGCTGGGGCAGCAGGTCATTCTGTTTGAGAAGGCCTCCTTCCTGGGCGGTGCCATCTCCGTTTCCGGCGGCAACCAGGTGATTATGGGTTCCCAGCTCCAGGCGGACAATGGCGTGGAGGACGACAGCGTGGAGTCCATGGTCGCTGATTTCGAGGCCAACGGCGCTGGCAAGAACAACGAAGAAATCCTGACCCTGTTTGCCGAAAATGTGGGCGCTGTCACCGACTGGCTGGTTGCCTCCTGCGGCATTGAGTTTGAGCCGGGTCTGCACCAGCTGGGCGAGTACAGCCACAACCGTGAGCTGGCCTACACCGGCGGCGGCGCGGGCTTTGCCGAGAGAATGCGCAAGGCGGTGGAAAGCAGCGGCGCAACCGTGTATCTGAGCACCAAGGTGGAATCCCTGCTGGTGGAGGACGGCGCTGTGGTGGGCGTGAAGGCGGTTTCCACCGACGGCACCAAGGAATACACCGTCCATGCTGCCAATGTGGTGCTGGCCACCGGCGGCTACGGCAACAACAAGGATATGCTCACCGATGAAATGAAGTCCGCACTCTACTACGGCCCCTCCACCTCCACCGGTGACGGCATCCGCATGGCCGAGGCCGTGAATGCCCAGACTGCCAACATGGAGTATGGCAAGCGCTATCCCAACGGCATCGAGGTGGATACCGGCATTGCCAAATCCACCATCGCCGGTAACATCGTGGGCTGGACCATGAGCGCCATTCTGGTCAACACCGATGGCAACCGGGTGGTCAACGAGAAGGCCAGCAACCGCACCATCCTGGAAGAAGAATTGCAGCAGCCCGGCGGTATGCTGTACCTGCTGCTGGACTCCGAGACCTTTGAGGTCTGGAAGACCAAGCTGGCTCCCGCCGGAATCTCCGAAGGCGACATTGAAAAGTATCTGGCTGCCAACGGCACCACCACCCCCGTCTTTGCCCACGGCGAGACTTTGGAGGAGGCCGCTGCCGCCGCCGGGGTGAATGCCGAGAATCTGGCAGCCACCGTGGAGAAGTACAATTCCTTTGTGGAAAAGGGCGAGGATGCAGACTTTGGCAGAAACGCCAGCTACCTGACCATGAAGATTGGCGCAGGCCCCTACTATCTGATTGAGCAGAAGCCCCGCTTCGCCACCACCATGGGCGGCCTGGTGGTCAACACCAATATGCAGGTGCTGAACCAGGAGGGAAGCGCCATTTCCGGCCTGTACGCCGCCGGTGAGACTTGCGGTCAGGTCATGGGCGACGACTCCCCCTCCGGTGCCAACAACGCCTGGGCCATCACCTCCGGCAAGCTGGCAGCCGATGCCATTGCCGCCAAGTAAGGCACGCGCCTTGCATCATCCCTCATAAACTGGCATATCCCCCGGCAGAACTTCTGCCGGGGGATTTCAAACTGTCTAAAAAACCTTTTTGGGGGTTCAGACAAATATTTGCAGTCTGCTGCGTGCATAACTTGCTCATCGTAGTGCTTTGAAAAAGAGCGCCTATTGCTCGATGATGATAGAAAAATGTTGTATGCACTGATATTTTATAAATTTCAATTTTCTATGTTATTTATCCTGTTTTTTCTTGCAATTGGTCATATCTTGTGCTATGCTGTCACTGGTGCTACCAGTACCCCGGTAGGCGGTTCCCTCGAATCTTTTCGGGGGTGATATACTTCTTTTGCCCCCAATCGTAACGAGAGGGGGGGTGACGGTTATGGATGTTACATGGGAAGAAATCTTCCAGTTTTGTACGCTCATTGTCGCTGTCATTAACCTGATTCTTCAGGCGAACAATAATAAAAAGAAGTAACTGCCTAAGCCCGCCAGCTCACAGTTACTTCTTTTAACAACGTTGGGGGGACCGACCTACTGGTAGCACCCCTTTGTACTTATACTATACCCCATTCTTGCCTTCTTGTCAACTGTTCCTTTACAGGAGAGCAGCTTCATAGAAAATACGCTTGGCAAATCTGGTTTCAGGTACACACCCCCGGCAGAACTTCTGCCGGGGGATTGTTGTTCACAAAAGTTTTACAGCTCCGGGGGTGAAAAAGTGTGTCAATGTGTCAAAAATATATTGACACATAAAAATCTCTGTGATATAGTAGTTTTACCAACCAGAAAGGAGCATGGATTATGAATTATGTCTATCAGGGCAGTCCCAACGAAAGCAGCGAGGTGCAGCGGAGCGGGCTGCATCAGCTCCTTGGGGAACTGCAAGCCGGGGATTGCCTGGCGGTTACGTCCCTCTCCGGTGTAGCCGACAGTTCGGCAGCACTGCTGGAACTGCTGGACGATTTGAAGCAGCGGGGCATCCGCTTCCGCAGTGTGGAGGAGGGGCTGGACACCGGCACCCCCGAAGGGCAGACCGCCGTGGCGCTGCTGCGGGCGGCGCTGGCGCTGGACGGGGAAGCAGCCCCCGAGGAGGCAGCCCCCAAGGGGCGCAAGCCCATTGAAATTGACGAAGAACTGTTTGACGAGATTCTGGAACGGTGGAAAAGCGGCGAAATTACCGCCCGTCAGGCCATGGCAGAGCTAAACCTAAAACCCAATACCTTCTATCGCCGGGTGAAGGAGCGGGAGAACAAATCCCCCGACTCTCCCCTGCTGGATGCCGCCAAAAAATTCGGCAAGGAAATTGTGAACACCGTCACCGAGGGCAGCGAGGAATTGCAGCAGGCCGCCGGGAAGTTCGCCGCCGATTATGACCTGGCCTCCATCACCGACACGGTGAAGAAGAATATCACCGCCGCCGGGAAGGTATTCAGCAGCCGCATGGACAGCCTGAGCAAAGATTTTCAGGACGCCATGCAGCGCAGCGACAAGAAGCCGGAACCGCCCCAGGCGGAATCCCAACCGGAGTCCCATCAAGAGGCGCAGCAGGAGCCGCCCCAGACGGAAGCGCCGAAGGCAGCCGAACCCGATGATGCGCAAAACCCGGAATATCTGTGAGAACTCATTTTGCATTTAATAGGGAGGAACTATTATGGAAAAACGTCTGACCCGTGTGGAGGAAGGCAAGATGCTCTGCGGCGTGTGCGCCGGCATCGGCAAATACTTTAACATTGACCCCACCCTGGTGCGGCTGGGCTTTGTCATTTTAAGCTGCTTCGGCGGCAGCGGAATGCTGGTTTACTTTGCCGCTGCGGTGATTATCCCCAAGGAGCAATAAAAAAGCCGCCAGCTGAAATAGATACGACGATTGCATCAGCAAACAAATTGCAAACAACGATTAAAAGTCTTTTCATAGCCCTCTTTTTCTGTTATACGCAAAGAAAAAGAGGGCTAAAATAAACGAAAGAACTGCCGAAACGGCAATCGCCGGACGTTTATGGTTGTCAGCGCCGGAAATTGGAGATGTGCTGCATACGGGAGGGATACGCCTTGAATTTTCTTGAAATTCTTGTTGACCTAAAAAGTAGTTATGGTGAACATTTAACGTATACAGATAACGGTGTCTGCTTGCTCGGTCCGTGCCAACCTCCAAAAATTGCAGACCATTTTATATTTGCGCCTATGCCGGATGAACTGGTGCAATGTCTCGTACAATCGTATAGATATAAAGTTCCCGACGATTTGCTGACACTGTATACAGCTGCAAATGGAATGGAGCTATTTAGAATGATGTGTTCGATTCCCGGAGGATTCAAACTTCCAACAAGTAAGCTATCCATTTTTGGGGTTCCGCCGTTTGCGGACAGGCAGCATCTTGAGCCATACAATATTTCCATAGAGGATTTAAGCCGTTTGCCTGGCACCCCAGAGAAATGGCTTAAATTTGGAAATCGGTGCACAATGGATGGTGAAATTGTGATACAAGAATACGACCTCTATGTGGATACTGATTCCGGTATGGCATATCAATCAGAGCGCAGCAGCGCTCGTTTGCAGGTTGTGGCTGAATGGCAATCTGTTGATGAATGCTTATGCTCGGTGCTTCGTGAAGAAATATAGTGCAGACCGGCAAAACCGGGGGATCGTATCAGTACAAAGGGTGCCTGCCAAGGTGCTGGCAAGCACCGCAGAATATAACATAAACACCGGGGCATACCACTCATCGTGGTGTGCCCCGGTGTTTATGTAAATAGAAGAAAATACGGTTCTTAGGATTCAAAAAATTCCCGGTGGATGGCACGAACGGCATCTTCATACCGCTCTTCGTCCACGCCGATGACCAGGTTCATCTCCGTTGCGCCCTGGTCGATGACCCGGGCGCTGATACCTGCGCTGCGCAGGGCATCAAACACCCTGGCACGCACATCCGGGCGGCCCACCATGCCTCTGCCCACCACTGCAATCATGGCAAGGCCATCGGAAATAACCAGGCTGTCCGGGTGGATGGCGTGGAAGATGGCTTCCTGCAGCTGCGCCCGGTGCGCCTCCAGCGCCTGCGTGGGAACCACCAGACACACGCTGCCAAGACCCGTTGCCAGATGCTCAAAAGGAATGCCCAGCTGCTCCAGGCAGGACAGAATCCGGCGGACATAGCCAACCATGCTGTTGGTATTCTCCCGCTCAATCTGGATGGTGGAATAGTTCCGGCGGCCTGCAATGCCGGTGATGGGGGCAGGCGTTTCTTTGGCCTCCTTCACAATCCAGCTGCCGGGAGCCTGAGGGTGGAAGGTATTGCAGATATGGATCGGGATGCCGCTGCGGCGCACAGGAACCACGCTGTCCTCATGGAGTACGGATGCACCCCGGTAGGCCAGCTCCCGCAGCTCCCGGTAGGTGATGGCGTGCAGCGGGGCAGCCTGGGGCACAATTCTGGGATCAGTCACCAGCATTCCGTCCACATCCGTCCAGTTTTCGTATATCTGGGCATCCATGGCTCCGGCAACCAGTGCGCCGGTGATGTCGCTGCCGCCCCGGGCAAAGGTGTGGATTTCCCCATCGGGCATCACGCCATAGAACCCCGGAATCACCGCATGAGGAAGCTTGCGCAACGCTTCAAACAGGGCATGTTGGGTTTTAATCAAGTCCACCTGACCGTATTCATTAAAGAAGACGCACTCCGCCGCATCCACAAAGGGCCAGCCCAGAAAGGCCGCCATCAGCTTGGCGGAGAAATATTCTCCCCGGGAGGCTAAGTATTCCCTTCTGTGGGAGGCATGGCGAATTTCGTCAAATTCCTTGGAGATGTCCAGACCGATTTCCAGCTCCTCCGCAATTTCCCGGAAGCGGGCTTCCACACATCCGATGTCCGCGTCGTCTCCGGTTTCGCTGTAGCGCAGCAGCTGGTCGGTGATTTTAATATCGGAATCATCCCGCTTTCCCGGCGCGGAAACCACCACATACCGCCGGTTGGGGTCTTGCCGTATCAGGTTGGCCGCATGGCAGAATCGCTCTGCCGTAGCCAGGGACGTGCCGCCGAATTTCGCAACAATCATGTTTTTCGTCTCCCTGCTGTTTTTTGTTCCATGATACCCCAATCACGCCCATTTTTCAAGTTTTTTTAGTGACGCGGCGGCTGCGCCGTCAGGCAATGACGCGGCGAGGGTTTGGGGAAGGCACTCCCCAACAAGATTCCCGCAAGGACAAAATGAGCGATAAGTGAAATTTGGTACTGCGGTAGAATCTTGCTCTAAGAAAAGCACGCTCCGGCTCGGCGTACTTTTTACGCAATTTCTCCTGTTATGTTCTACTACGGACAACTTGCGATTTTGCCAAACGGAACGGCAAACTTTTTTCAAATGCTGCACACTTTAGGAGAAAAGGGCGCAAAAAAAGCAGCAAACCTTTTTCAGATTTACTGCTTCTGTGTGCCGCTGTAATGGGCGGCGGTTATTCAGTTGTATTTGCTTATTTCAGTTCGGTAAACTGGGAGTTGTCGCTTCAAGGGTTATTCTTTTCTAAATAAATTAAATATCACTTGAATAACCAATGCTATGGCACACCCTATCGCTGCTCCAGCTATCACAATGAAAAAACATTCATCTATGCGAAATCTATTTGCTGTAAAAGACCAAATTCCCGCTATGGTTGCAAATATTAGCGCAAATCCCAAATACAGAGAATACATTGTTTTTTTGTTAGTCATACTAACAGGCTCTATACCTTTGAGGATATAGTCTGTTGTGACTTCAAAGAGTTCGCTCATGATAATAATTTTTTCTATATCGGGTGTACTTTGTTCACTTTCCCATTTTGAAACTGCTTGTCTTGATACCCCCACTTTGTCCGCAAGTTCTTCTTGAGAAAGTCCTTTATTTTTTCTCAAACATTGTATTCTATCTGCTATATTCATAGTTAGACTCCTTTCTTGTTTGGTGAAATTATAGCAAAACTATTGGTTGCATAACCACCATTTAGAAATGGAAATTCGTCAACTGACAGTTGCAACTGTGTTTTTCATCAAATTCGCATTTGTAACTGGCTTTATTCTATCATGTTTCGGTACGAAAATCTATGCCAACGGTCAAACTGAAACTTAAAAATGCTCTCAATTAAATTCTGTTTTTTTGTATCAGCATTGGTAAGGGGCGGCAGCACTCTTTGCTGTCGCCCCTTGATTACCCTTTTGCGAAACCGGGCGAGGCTGTCAACGGCGGGCGTAGCCCGTTCATCTTGACCATTGACTGCTCCGAACGGTTGTGCTATTTGTCATAGGTGTAAGTTCTACACTTGGCAATTTCAACTACAACAGAATAGGCACTTTGTATTCTAGATACTCCCACTCGCCTAAAGGGAGAATAGACTGTTCAAACGATTTGTTTGGCGGGTACACATGAAGGATAAGCTCGTGAGAAATAGTACCAACGATAAGCTCCTTGCTTTTGAAAAAGATAAATTCTCCAGTGTATATTTACATGGTTCGGTATTAGTCTCTGCGTATCCCAAAAAGATATCTTTGAAGAACTTTTTTATGATTGCCTTTGTTTCATCACAGACGGTATACATTTGAATGCACATAGTCCATTCGGAATCGGGCGGCGCATTACTTATCTCCACCTGCAAACTGATTTCCGCATAAGTTTGTTAGTAAATTCAGAATATCCCTATCTGTCCCTATGTACTGTATAATTAGATTATTATACAAATAGAAATGTGGAATACTCTTCCATTCAACATAATGAGTTTCATTTTCTAAAACCACCTCGCTTCCACTATCATCTATAGAATAAACATCTACTTGAGCTTGTGCGGAATTATCGTATTCATATATCGTGATACGACCATCAGATACTCCACTAAAGGTTAAAAGATGCCTTTTTCCTGTTAGTATTTGTGGCTCAACGCTTTCACAAATAACAGTATAACCATTGTTTTCAAGCTCCTTCAAAATGTCATCTATACTTATTTTCACTTCTGTATCAGTGTGCTCATGTGAAACATCCTCTGTGTTATCATTTTCGGAATATATCTCGGGTACATCTGTTACAGTGCCATCTGTAATAAGCTCATCATTTTCGGTTGTCGCTTTGCTACACCCAGATAAAAATATTATAAAGCCAATACAAATTGCCATTATCTTTTTCACAGAACCTTACCTCCACAAACAAGTTGTTCTGTCAACGGCGGTCAAGCCCGTTCATCTTGACCGTTGACTGCTCCGGCTGGTTGCACTATGTATATAATAGCATAAAGCTGTGAACATTTCTACCATGTTTCCATGCTTCGGAATAACGCGGGGCGGTTGTCTTTGTGTGTTGTTTGTTGTCAGCTTCTTTATCGACCATGAGCATTATTGTCCGGCGGCACTGCCGCCCGGGCGGATTCTATCCGCCCCTACGGGTGCGGTGGAAACCATGCGCCTACAGCAACCAACGGAGCACACCCCCTCAGCCTCGCTTCGCTCAGCAGCTTTTAATCGTGGAATGATTGCCACCGGCAATCATCATTTTGAAAGATTCGCTGCGCTCTGTAACACCCCCGGGGGAAGCCAAGGGGTGCTAACTTTTAGCGTGTGCGAACCGGTTTCTGGGCAGTACCGAACCGGGCGGGTCAGGGAACCAAAGGATTGGTACAGAGTTCGCAGCGGCATTAAAAATAAATTCACAAATGAAGGTCTTGACTTTTCTGATACTCGATGGTATAGTGTGTTTAGCACTCAGAGAGAGCGAGTGCTAAGAAAGGAGGACGGTTCATGGAACTGACGGAACGAAAGAAAAAGGTTCTGCGCAGCGTGGTTGACCTTTATATCCGCACCGCCGAGCCCGTTGGCTCCAAGGCAATCACAGAGCTTCCCGACATGAACTATTCCTCCGCCACCATTCGCAACGAAATGGCTGACCTCACCACTATGGGCTACTTGGAACAGCCCCACACCAGCGCCGGGCGGGTTCCCTCCGCTGCCGGTTACCGGATGTATGTGGATGAACTGATGATGGACTACCGCCTCAGCGTGGATGAAACCAAATCCATCAACAATGCCATTGAGGAAAAGATGAATCAGGTGGATAAACTGGTGGAACGTGTGGCAAAGCTGGTATCCCAGGCCACCAACCTTCCCGCCATCAGCGCCGCCGCCCGTCAGGGCAATGCCACGGTGCTGCAATACAATTTGCTTCGTTCCGGCACCGGAAGCTTCATTCTGGTGCTTACCCTCCCCGGCGACCAAGTGGTCAACAAGCTGATTAAGCTCCCGGTTGCCATTGCTGATTCCGATTTGAGCCTGCTCAGCGCTCTGCTGAACACCGCCATGACGGAAATCACCGCCGAGGAATTCACAGCGGAGAAAATGGACAAGGTGATGCGCTCCGCCGGAGCCGCCGCCAGTCTGGTACCCGTCATTGTGGACTTTACCGTTGAGACACTGAAAAAGCAGTCCAGCACCAATATGGCCATTGCCGGTCAGGCTAGGCTTCTGGGTCTCCCCGAATATCGGGACGTGGACAAAGCCCAACGGGTGCTCAGCTCCATTGATGAGGATGCACTGAGCAACCTCCCCGCCGTGATGGAGGGTGCCAACGGAACGAAGGTCATTGTTGGCCCCGAAAATATTGCGGATGAGCTGAAGGACACTTCCGTTGTGATGACGAAATTCGACATCGGCGACGGAATGCAGGGCATGATTGGTGTGGTCGGTCCCACCCGGATGGATTACGCCAAGGTTACCGCCCGGCTGAGTTACTTTGCAGAAAGCCTCAGCAAGATGTTCTCGAAGCCCCCTTCCCCCCAGCTCCCGGGCTCCCTGGAGCAGGATAAAACTTCCAAATAAAGGAGAGACCTGCATATGTCAAAGAAGGAAAAGCAGCAGGAACAGCCCGAAACCGAAGAAACCGAGCTGACCGTTGAAGACAGTAAAACCGAAACACCCCCCGAGGCAGCTCCCGAAGTGCCCAAGGCACCGGAAGTCAACTGGGAGGAAAAATACAAAGCCGAGCACGACACCTACCTGCGGCTTGCCGCAGAGTTTGACAATTTCCGCAAGCGCACCGCCAAGGAAAAGGATCAGTCCTATGGCAACGGCAAAGCCGATGCCATCGCAAAGCTTCTTCCCATCTATGACAATCTGGAGCGGGCTTTGAATCAGCCCACCGAGGATGCCGCCTACAAGAAGGGCGTGGAGTTGACCATGAACGAGCTGGTAAAGATTTTCACCGGTTTGGGCGTGGAAATCTTCGGTGCTCCCGGCGATGCCTTTGACCCCGCACTTCACAACGCAGTGATGCACATCGAAGATGAGAGCCTTGGCGAAAACGTCATTGCTCAGGTCTTCCAGAAGGGCTTCAAGCTGGGCGATAAAGTTGTTCGGTTTGCCATGGTGCAGGCTGCAAATTAACTTATAAACACTTTACTTTCTAAATATATTGGAGGAAAAATATTATGTCTAAGATTATCGGTATTGACCTTGGTACTACCAATTCCTGTGTTGCCGTTCTGGAAGGCGGCGAACCCACTGTTATCGCCAACGCAGAAGGCAACCGCACCACTCCTTCCGTGGTAGCCTTTGCAAAGACCGGCGAGCGTATGGTCGGTCAGGTGGCAAAGCGTCAGGCTGTCACCAATGCTGACCGCACCATTTCTTCCATCAAGCGCCACATGGGCGAAAATTACCATGTGACCATCGATGGCACTTCCTACACCCCCCAGCAGATCAGCGCTTTCATCCTTCAGAAGCTGAAGGCCGACGCTGAGGCTTATCTGGGTCAGCCCGTCACCGAGGCTGTGATCACCGTCCCCGCTTACTTCTCTGACGCACAGCGTCAGGCCACCAAGGACGCAGGCAAGATTGCCGGTCTGGACGTGAAGCGTATCATCAACGAGCCCACCGCTGCTGCTCTGGCTTATGGCCTGGACAAGGAAAAGGAGCAGAAGATTATGGTGTATGACCTGGGCGGCGGCACCTTTGATGTGTCCATCCTGGACATCGGCGACGGTGTCATCGAGGTTCTGGCAACTGCCGGCGACACCCACCTGGGCGGCGACGACTTCGACCAGAGAATTATGGATTACCTGGTTGCTGAGTTCAAGAAGGCTGAGGGCATTGACCTGAGCGCCGACAAAGTTGCCATGCAGCGCCTGAAGGAAGCTGCCGAGAAGGCCAAGATTGAGCTGTCCGGCGTGGCTTCCACCAACATCAACCTGCCCTATATCACCGCTGATGCCACCGGCCCCAAGCACCTGGATGTCACCCTGACCCGTGCAAAGTTCAACGAGCTGACTGCTGACCTGGTGGAGCGCACCATGAAGCCTGTCCGTCAGGCCATGAGCGATGCCGGCCTGAGCGCCTCCGATCTGCACAAGGTGCTGCTGGTGGGCGGTTCCACCCGTATCCCCGCCGTGCAGGAGGCTGTGAAGAAGATTACCGGCAACGATGGCTTCAAGGGCATCAACCCCGATGAGTGCGTTGCTGTGGGCGCTGCCATTCAGGGCGGCGTGCTGACCGGCGATGTGCAGGACATCCTGCTGCTGGACGTTACCCCCCTGTCCCTGGGCATTGAGACCATGGGCGGCGTGTTCACCAAGCTGATTGAGCGCAACACCACCATTCCTACCCACAAGAGCCAGATTTTCTCCACCGCCGCTGACGGTCAGACCTCCGTTGAGGTTCATGTCCTCCAGGGTGAGCGTGAGATGGCGCAGTACAATAAGTCTCTGGGTCGCTTCCAGCTGACCGGCATTGCTCCCGCTCCCCGTGGCGTGCCTCAGATTGAGGTCACCTTCGACATCGATGCCAACGGCATTGTGAAGGTTTCCGCCAAGGATCTGGGCACCGGCAAGGAGCAGCAGATTTCCATCACCGCTTCCACCAACATGAGCCAGGAGGATATTGACAAGGCTGTGAAGGAAGCCGAGCAGTATGCCGCCGAGGACAAGGCTCGCAAGGAGGAGGTTGACACCCGCAACGCTGCCGACCAGACCGTGTACCAGACCGAGAAGACCCTGAATGAGCTGGGCGACAAGCTCAGCGACAGCGATAAGGCTTCCGTCCAGGCTGCGGTTGACAAGCTGAAGGAAGAAATGAAGGGCAGCGACACCGCCGCCATCAAGGCTGCCACCGAGGAAGTGCAGAAGGCCTTCTATGCAGTGTCCGAGAAGCTGTATCAGCAGACCGGTGCACAGGGTCAGCCCCAGCAGCCTCAGCAGCAGGGCGGCAGCAACGGCAGTGACGACGTTGTGGATGCCGATTATGAGTCCGTTGACTAATTGAATTGTTCCCAGAAAGGGGCGGCCCAATCGCCGCCCCTTGCGGGCTATTCGGGATGTGCCAACTGGTAGGGGCGGCTCGCCCGCCAGAAAACTGACGGGATTGAGCGGCTGGGTGAATGCTGGAAGCGTATGGTTTTCTCCTTCTTGGCTTCCCCCGAGGGGAAGCTGGATTTTTTGCCAATCGGCACTTCGGAACCGATTGGCAAAAAAGACTGATGAGGGGTAGCGATAGCTAAAAGTTTCAGATTTCCCCGTTGAGTGGAAAAAACTGGAACATATGCCACTCATCCAGCTGCATTCATTGACCAACCTGTCGCCACCCCTCATCAGTCACGACAAAATATCGGTTCCGAAATGCCGATATTTCA
>URPI01000007.1 GCA_900549705.1 uncultured Eubacteriales bacterium | reverse complement strand
CTTCCCCCCGGGGGAAGCCAAGGGGTGCTAACTTTTAGCGTGTACGCTCTACTACAAACTCAAAAGTTTTTGGCTTGCAGTCACCAATGGGATACCCACCTATTCACCCTTCACTCTTACTTATTACCTACGCCCACACAAGTGGGCGCTGCCGGGCGGGTTCGGAACCAACGTATTGGTACAGCGTGCGAAGCGTTATTGGCAAGCGGCGCTGCCGCTAAAAATACAATTATATCGATATAAATATACAAAAAGTTAAAGTATTACAAAAAAATCCAGGAAAAACCATGGGATTTCTTCCTCTAAAAATTGTCGCAATTCTTGCGTTTCCGTGAAGAACCTGCTATAATAATTCCATTCTCAATGGTGGAGCAGTTTGCCCTGCTGAACAAAACGCATAGAAGGAGAAATATCTATGGGAGAACTAACATTCCGAGGCGGTGTTCACCCCCGGGAGATGAAGGAGCTTTCCTGTGAAATGCCCCTGATTCCCTACGCCCCCAAGGGCGACCTGGTGATTATGACCAACCAGCACATCGGAAAACCGGCCACAGCGGTGGTTGCGAAAGGCGACCATGTTTTGGCCGGTCAATTGATTGCCGAAGCCAGCGGATTTGTGTCCGCCAATATTGTCAGCCCTGTTTCCGGCACGGTCAAGGCGGTGGAGATGCGCCCCACCGTCATGGGCAGCATGGCACAGGCCATTGTCATTACCCCCGACGGGGAAAACACCATGGCCGAGGGCGTGGGAACCAAATGCAGCTATAAGGATTTGACAAACCAGGAGATTCTCGACCGCGTGAAGGCCGCCGGCATTGTGGGCATGGGCGGCGCCGGTTTCCCCACCCACGTCAAGCTCACCGTAAAGGAACCTGAGAAAATCCGCTATATCATTGCCAACGGTGCCGAGTGTGAGCCATACATCACCTGTGACGACCAGCTCATGCGCACCAAGGCCGCGGAAATCGTGGAAGGCATCGAAATCATCCTGCGTCTGTTCCCCAAGGCCGAGGGTGTGGTGTGCATCGAGAACAATAAGCCCGGTGCCATCGCCGCCATGTGCCAGGCCTGCCAGGGACATGGCAGGATTCGGGTGCAGCCCCTGAAGACCAAGTACCCCCAGGGCGGTGAGCGTTCCCTGATCAGCGTGGTGGCAGGCCGTCACCTGAAGCTGGGAATGCTGCCGGCGGATGCCGGGTGCGTGGTGGACAATGTGGCCACCATCCACGCCATCTACCGCGCCGTGAGCCTGAACACCCCTCTGATGGAGCGCAGTGTCACCGTGTCCGGCGAGAGTGTGCAGAATCCCGGCAATTTCTGGGTGAAAATCGGCACCTCCTGCCAGGAGCTGGTGGATGCCTGCGGCGGCTGGAAGGAAGGCATGGAGCCGGAGAAAATTCTGTCCGGCGGCCCCATGATGGGTATCCCCATGACCGGGCTGGACTTCCCCATCTGCAAAAATAACAATGCCATCACGGCGCTGCCTGTTGACCCCGTATCCGCCGCAACCATGACGGCCTGCCTGCGCTGCGGACGCTGCAACCGGGTGTGCCCCCTGGGTCTTTCTCCCCAGCTGATGCAGGTTGCCGCCCAGCGCAAGGACTATGAGCGCTACGAGAAGCGGCTGTATGGCCTGGAGTGCATTGCCTGCGGCTGCTGCACCTACATCTGTCCGGCCAAGCGCCCCCTGATGCAGCTGTTTAAGACCACCAAGGCCGAAATCATGGCCACGAAGAAGAAATAAGGAGGGCTTTTTTGAAATGAGTCAGTTACTGCATCTTTCCAGCGCCCCCCATGACCGCGGCAGCCTTTCCACAAAGACTGTGATGCGGGATGTGCTGGTGGCGCTGCTGCCCACGGCTGTTTTGGGTGTGTGGGCGCACGGCTGGTACGCCGGATTTGTGATGCTGGTTTCCATCGCGGCGGCGGTGGTTACCGAATACCTGTTTAATCTTGCAACCAAGCGGGGCAACACCCTGGGGGATGCCAGCGCGGTGGTTACCGGTTTGCTGCTTGCCCTGACCTTGCCGGCTGAAGTGCCGGTGTATGTGCCGGTGCTTGGCTCCGTGTTTGCAATCCTGGTGGTCAAGTGCCTGTTCGGCGGCCTGGGTCACAACATCATGAACCCTGCCCTGGCGGGTCGTGCGTTTCTGCTGATTTCCTTCGGCGTGGCCATGACCGGCTACACCCTGGATGGCGTGTCCGCTGCAACGCCCCTGTCGGAGATTGCCTCCGGCAACACCGTTGACGTTGTTGCCATGTGCCTGGGCAACACCAGCGGCATCATTGGCAGCTCTGCCCTGGGTCTGCTGGCAGGCGGCTTCTATCTGCTGCTGTCCGGCGGCATCACCTGGGAAATTCCCACTGCAACCATCGGCTCTACTGCCATTTTCCTGGCCATCTTCGGCGGTCACGGCTTTGACCCCGCCTATATGATTCCCCAGCTGCTGGGCGGCGGCCTGCTGATGGCGGCCTTCTTCATGGCAACCGACCCCGTCACCGGCCCCTCCACCACCAAGGGTCAGCTGCTGTATGGTGCGCTGACCGGTGTGCTGATTGGTCTGTTCCGGGTGAAAGGCTCCGCTGCCGACTCCACCACCTATGCGGTGCTGCTGGCAAACCTGTTCGGCAACCTGATTGACGAGCTGTTCATCCCCGTGCCCTATGGCTTCCGCATTCCCAAGGAATTCAAGAAGGCCATTCCCAAGCCCGTGATTATCCTGCTGGTCATCACCCTGATTGCCGGTGCAGTGCTCTCCGGCGTGTATGTCATGACCGAAGACCAGATTGCCATGAACAACGAGATGGCAAGCCAGGCCGCATATAAAGAAGTAATTCCCGATGCTGCCAAGTTCAACAACTTGCAGGTTGAGGGCGGTGTCAGCGGCTCCACCGAAATTCAGAAGGTTCTGGAGGGCGTGGATGGCAGCGATGTCAAGGGCTATGCCATTGCAGTTCACAACAGCCAGTCCTTTGACGGCGGCCTGACCTTGGTGGTCGGCATCCGTCCCGACGGCACGGTGACTGGCATCAGCTTCACCGAGCTGCACGAGACTGCCGGTATGGGTATGCGCTGCGACGAGCCTGAATTTAAGAGCCAGTTTGAAAACGTCAATGTGACGGCCTTTACTTTGAACAAGGGCGGCGCTTCCACTGCTGAGGATGTCATTGACTCCATCAACGGCGCTTCCGTCAGCTCCGGTGCCGTTGTGGATGCCGTAAATGCAGCACTGAGCTACTTTGCGGCCAACCTGAAGTAAGGAGGGAACGGTTTATGAAAGCATATTGGGAACGAATTTATAACGGTGTGGTGAAGGAAAATCCCTCCTTCATCCTGATGCTGGGTATGTGTCCCACACTGGCCGTCACCACCTCCGCCATGAACGGCTTGGGCATGGGTCTGAGCAGTTTGGTGGTTCTGGCAATTTCCAACGTGGTCATCTCCCTGCTGCGGAAGGTGATCCCCGATGAAGTGCGGCTTCCCGCCTACATTGTCATCGTGGCATCCTTCGTGACTGTGGTGGAGCTGCTGATGCAGGCCTATATGCAGTCGCTGTACGCCGCATTGGGCATTTACATCCCCCTGATTGTGGTCAACTGTATTATCCTGGGGCGTGCCGAGGCCTTTGCTTCCAAGAACCCGCCCATGCTGAGCCTGTTTGACGGCCTGGGCATGGGTCTGGGCTTCACGGTGGCGCTGGTCATCATCGGCTCCATCCGGGAGATGCTGGGCGCCGGCTCCATCTTTGGCGTGGCGCTGCCCGGAAGCTTTGAGCCCATTGCCTTCTTTGTCCGCGCCCCCGGCGCTTTCCTGGTGCTGGCTGTGCTGGTGGCCATCATGAACGCCGTGGGCATCAAGACCGCTGCAAACAAGAAAACCGAGGGCTGCGACGGCTGCTGCGCAACCTGCGCGTCCGCCTGCGAGAAGAAGGAGGCTGACAACAAATGAAAAGTCTCATTGCGATTATCGTCACCACTGCGCTGGTCAATAACGTGGTTCTGAGCCAGTTTTTGGGCATCTGTTCCTTCCTGGGTGTGTCCTCCCAGAAAAAGGCATCCCTGTCCCTGGGCATGGCAGTTACCGCTGTTCTGACCGTGTCCTCCCTGGTGGCGGGAATGCTGTATCAGTATGTGCTGCTGCCCATGCATCTGGAATACCTGAAAACCATCGTGTTCATTCTGGTCATTGCCGCCCTGGTGCAGATGGTTGAGATGTTCCTGAAGAAAAATGCCCACGCCGTTTATCAGAGCCTGGGCATCTACCTGCCCTTGATTACCACCAACTGCGCCGTGCTGGGCGTGGCGCTGACCAACGTCCAGAATGGCTATACCATTCTGGAAGGCACGGTTGCCGGCTTTGGCACTGCCGTGGGCTATACCATTTCCATTGTGCTGCTGGCGGCCATCCGAGAGCACATTGACCAGGATGCCGTCCCCGCCCCCTTCCGGGGCGCACCCATCGTGCTGCTGTGCGCCACCCTCATGGCCATGGCATTCATGGGCTTTGCCGGCTTGTCCTGATGCGGAGGTAGAAAAAGATGAATACAATCATTATTTCCACGATTATCATCGGCTTGGTGGGTCTGATTCTGGGCGCTGCCCTGGTGACGGCCAGCAAGAAATTCTACGTTGAAACCGACGACCGGGTGACCAAGGTGCGGGAATGCCTGCGGGGTGCCAACTGCGGCGCCTGCGGCTATGCCGGCTGCGATGCCGTGGCCGAAGCCATTGTCAAGGGCGAGGCCCGTGTGGATGCCTGTCCGGGCAACAGCACCGAGAACATTGCTAAAATTGCCGCCATTCTGGGAAAGGAAACCGTTGACCAGAATCCCCAGGTGGCCTATGTCCAGTGCGCCGGTACCTGCGGCGTGACCAAGCCCAAGGCGGAATATGTTGGCATTCCCGATTGCCGTGCCGCCGTGCTCAGCGGCCTGAACTTCGGCAGCTGCGAATATGGCTGCCTGGGTCTGGGCAGCTGCGTCAGCGTGTGTCCCCAGGGTGCCATCTCCATCCGGGATGGCATTGCCGTGGTCAACCCCCGTATGTGCGTGGGCTGCGGCCTGTGCGCCAAGGCCTGCCCCAAGGGCATCATCGGAATGCACGACCGCACCACCAAGGTTGCCGTCCGCTGCTCCAACAAGAACAAGGGCGCTCTGGTCAAGAAGGTCTGCTCCGCCGGTTGTATCGGCTGCGGCATCTGCGTGAAGCAGTGCGAGCAGGGGGCCATTACGTTGGAAAACAACCTCTCCCGGGTTGACCCGGAGAAGTGCATCGGCTGCGGCAAGTGCGTGGAGAAGTGCCCCACCAAGTCTATTCGGTTTTTGTGATTTTGTAGGCGGGTAGCATCCGTCCGGCGCGAAGCGCCCTCGGCGCCCCCTTTGGGGGAGCTGGCAGCCCGAACGGGCTGACTGAGGGGGTGTCGCCCGTTGAATGGTACTATGTTGGATGTTACTTCATTCATCCAACCGCTCTGCCCCGTTAGCTGGCGGGCGGATGCTATCCGCCCCTACAGGGCATGAGCGAATGGGGACAAGTTCTGTATTAACGAACCACACCCCCTCAACTTCGCGTTCGCTCAGCAGCTCCCCCAGAGGTGGAGCCAAGGGCGCTTTGCGCTGATGCTGATATAGTTCTCAAAGATAGCGATTATCTGTAACGTAAAAAGGAGAAACTGGAATGTCCAAGAAAACAAACAGCGCCGCACACGTCGCGGCGACTGAAATCGTAAGGTGGCTTACTGCTCTGGTGGTCAGCGCTGCGCTGCTGCTGGGTGCAGTGTGCCTGTATAACACGGCAACGGAAAGACCGGAGGGAACCGTGTACACCGGCAGCGCACAGGGTATGTTCTGCCAGATTGAGGCAAAAATTACCGTGTCCGAAGGCAAAATTGTGGACGTAACCCTCACCGGTGCCGAGGAGACCCCTGCGCTGGGCGGCAAGGTGCTGGAAGAAATGCCCGCCAAAATTGTGGAAGCCCAGTCCGCTGACGTGGACGGCATGGCAGGTGCCACCATCACCACCAACGCCGTGAAGGATGCGGTGAAGGAAGCCATGACCGCTGCCGGTCTGCTGGAGGCTGCGGAGCCTGCGGTGGACGATGTGGCAGAGGGGACTGCCGAGATGCCTCCCGTGGTGGACGGCGACAATGCGACAATTGGCGATGCCGTGGTGATGGATGCTGCCGTATACACCAGCAAGGCCACCGGCATGGGCGAAGTGACTGCCGAACTGATTATTGCCGACGGCCACATTGTGGGTGTCAACCTCACCGGCGACAACGAGACCCCCGGCATTGGCAGCAAGGCGATTGAGGAGCTGCCCAGCAAGATTGTGGAAGCCCAGTCTGCTGATGTGGACGGCGTGGCCGGTGCCACCATTACCAGCAATGCCGTCAAGGAGGCCGTGAAGGCTGCCATGGCAGAGGCTGGTCTGGAGGATGCAGCAGCGGAGACCACCGAGCCTGCTGCCGACGATGCGGCACTGAGCGTGGCGCTGGAGGATGCCGCCGACGGCACCTACGCCGCAACCGCCCAGGGCTTCGGCGGTGACATCACCGTGGAGGTGACCCTGTCCGGCGGCAAGATTGCCGATGTGAAGATTGTGGGCGACAGCGAGACCCCCGGCCTGGGCGCTGTGGCGGTGGAGAAGATGCCCGCTCAGCTGCTGGAAGCCCAGTCTGCTGATGTGGACGGTGTGGCAGGTGCCACCGTGTCCACTAGCGCCATCCGTGCCGCTTTCGGCGATGCACTGGCAAAGGCCGGTGTGGATGCTTCTGCTCTTGTGAAGCAGGTGGCGGCTCAGACCGCAGAGAAGACCCAGGAAACCCGTGATGTGGACGTGGTGATTGTGGGTGCCGGCGGCGCGGGTATGTCCGCAGCCATCACCGCCCAGCAGCAGGGCAAGACCGTGCTGCTGCTGGAAAAGATGCCCTATGTGGGCGGCAACACCACCAAGGCCACCGGCGGCATGAACGCTGCCGAGACCCATTACCAGGCAGAGCAGGGCATTACCGATTCTGTGGAGCAGTTCGTGGAGGACACCATGAAGGGCGGTCACAACATCAATAACCCCGACCTGGTGCGCACCCTGGCGGAAAAGAGTGCCGATGCCATTAACTGGCTGGACGAAATCGGCGCTCCCCTGCCCAAGGTTTCCTTCTCCGGCGGTGCCACCAACGCCCGCATCCATGCCCCTGCCGATGGCAGCGGCGTGGGCGGCTATCTGGTGAACTGCTTCTCCGAGACCATGGAGAAGCTGGGCATCGAGGTTCTGCTGGACACCAAGGCCACTGAAATCATCATGGTGGACGGCGCGGCTGCCGGTGTCAAGGCGGAGTCCCCTGACAAGGAGCTGACCATCAATGCAAAGGCCGTCATTCTGACCACCGGCGGCTTCGGTGCCAACGAGGAAATGTACTGCACCTACCGCCCCGACCTGAAGGGCACGGTGACGACCAATGCCCCCGGTGCAACCGGCGACGGCATTGTGATGGCACAGGCTGTGGGAGCTGATTTGGTGGACATTGACCAGATTCAGCTGCATCCCACGGTGGAGCAGGCAACCTCCATGCTGATTACCGAGGGTGTCCGTGGTGACGGCGCCATTCTGGTGAACCAGGCCGGTGTTCGCTTTGTCAACGAACTGCTGACCCGTGACGTGGTTTCCGCTGCGGAATTGGAGCAGGAAGGCCAGTATGCCTATGTTATCTTTGACCAGAACCTGCGGGAAGGTCTGAAGGCCACCGAAAAGTATATTAAAAACGGCATTGTCACCGAGGGCGAGACCATCGAGGCGCTGGCAGAAAAGCTGGGCATTGACCCTGCCGTGCTGGCAAAGACCCTGGCGGACTGGAATGATGCTGTGGCAGCCGGTGAGGACAAGGAATTTGGTCGTACCACCGGTATGGAGCATGACCTTTCCAAGGCTCCCTACTACGCCATCAAGGTGGCACCCGGCATCCATCACACCATGGGCGGCGTGAAGATTAACACCAACACCCAGGTGATTGACACCAACGGCAATGTGATTCCCGGCCTGTTCGCAGCGGGCGAAGTTACCGGCGGTGTCCACGGCGGCAACCGCATCGGCGGCAACGCAGTGGCGGACATTGTGGTTTACGGTCGGATTGCCGGTGCCAACGCTTGCCTGTATGCCGACGGTGAGCCCATTACCGCCCAGACCGAGGCCAGCGAGGCTGCCGCTGAGGAAGCCGATGTCCAGGTCTATACCGGCAAGGCGCAGGGAATGTTCTGCGAGATTGTGGCCGAAGTGACCGTGAAGGACGGCAAGATTGCGGATGTGAAGCTCACCGGTGCGGACGAGACACCCGCCCTGGGCGGCAAGGTGCTGGAAGAAATGCCCGCCAAAATTGTGGAAGCCCAGTCCGCTGATGTGGACGGCATGACCGGCGCTACCGTCACCACCGATGCGGTCAAGGCGGCGGTGAACGATGCCCTTGCCCAGGCCGGGCTGAAGGATGCTGCCTGAGTTATGAAGCTGTCCAATAAAACCCTTGTGCTCATTGTGGCAGTGATTTTGGTGCTGGCGGTGGCTGCCGCCGGGATGCTGTATTTCGGAAAACCGGCGGGAACGCAGGTTTATGTTACCGTCAATGGCCAGGAATACGGCTCCTATCCCTTGCATCAGGATGCGGTGATTACCATAGCACCGGCGGATGGCAGCTGGCACAACACCCTGACCATTGAAAACGGCACGGCTGCCGTGACGGAATCCGACTGCGACAATCAGATTTGCGTTTACACCCCCGCCTTAACGGAGGATACCATTGGCATCATTGTGTGTCTGCCCCACGGCGTTGCGGTGGAACTGAAAGAGTGATAAAAAGAGCACCAACCGATGAAAATTTCGGTTGGTGCTTTTTTAATGACGCACGGGGGAGTACGAATACGTTGGTGCCCTAACCCGCCCGGTGACGAGACTGCTCAGAAACCGTGGGATTTTATGCTGATTTTCAATCGAAACATCCACAAATTACGAGTTCCGTCCTGGCGCGAAGCGCCCTTGGCTCTCCCTCTGGGAGAGCTGGCAGCCCGAACGGGCTGACTGAGAGGGTGTCGTTCGTATTTTGTAGCGTGTCCTGTATTTCGTAGCACACCCCCTCAGCTTCGCGTTCGCTCAGCAGCTCCCCCAGTGGGGGCGCCGAGGGCGCTTCGCACCATAAAATGGCGTAGTTACAGCCGGACATCCAATTTAGACGTGACGGTGATGTTTTCGTCGGTGATGGGGTGGGGAAATGTGATTTTCTTTGCGCACAGAAGCTGAGAAGAAAGCCCCAGGGTTTGAGAAAAGGCCATACTCTCCGGGCTGCCGTACTGAGGGTCGCCCAGAATGGGGCACCCCAGGTAGGCGCAGTGCAGCCGCAGCTGATGGGTGCGCCCGGTGACGGGATGCAGCTCCAGCCGACTGAAATGCTCGCCGGATTCCAGCACTCGGTACAGGGTGCGGCAGGGCTTTCCCGCTGGGTCAATCCGGCGCAGCAGGCTGGGCATTTCACACCGGGCAATGGGGGCGGTGACCTCCCCTTCCGGCTGAGGCGGCGTGCCGTAGACCAGCGCCTCATAGGTCTTTTGGGGATGCGCCTCTTGCAGCAGGGCGTGAATGTGCGCATTTTTGGCAACCAGCACCACCCCGAAGGTGTCCCGGTCCAGCCGGGTCAGGGGGTGAAATGCGGCGCATTGCCCGGTTGCCTCATAATATCCGGCGACATAATTGGCCAGTGTCCCCTCGTTTTTTGCCCGGGAGGGGTGAATGAGCATTCCGCTGGGTTTGTCCACAGCCAGCAGCCATTCATCCTCGTACAAAATGGAAAGATTTCCGGCTTGGGCGGGGTATTCCGGCGCTTCCTCATCCAGCCGGACGGTGATGACATCCCCGGATTTCACGGGGAAATTGGTGCGCTGGGGAATTCCGTTGACCAGGAAGGCCTCTTTCCATTTCAGTCGGTTTACCAGCGTGGCGGAGAGCTTCAGGTCGTGGCGGAGAAGGGAGGAGAGTTTTCCTTCCCGCTGGGCGGTCAAGTGTAGTTCCATGGTTATTCGCGGATGGCAACGGTTTGCCCGGCAGGGATGGTCACAAAGCTTCCGTTTGTGCGAATGGTCACATCCAACGCGCTGGGATTATGGAGAAAGCTGCCATCGGTGGAGGTTTCCAGGCGGCGGTAGGCGGTTATGTAGTCAATAATCTCCCCGTTGGTGGCAAACCAGATTTTTTCCCGGTGCTGGTACAGGAACATGGCAAGCTCGTCCATCACCGCCCAGTTGCCGTCACCGTCCAGCTCATAGGCGTGCCCCCAGACATAAAAGAGCTTGGGCGTGGTTTTGGCGGCATTGTCTTCCCCATCGTCCACAAAGCGCTTTGCCAGCTCCATAAGCATGGGGTCAGCGTGATGGCAGGTGGGGTTCCAGGTGAGAAAATTCTCTGGAATCTGAAAATCATGGGTGGCATTTACCGTGCGAGCACCCTGATAACCGGCCAGCCGCAGCTGCTCCACCACCCGGCTGTCAAAGCGGCCATAGGGATAGGCAAAGACCTTCAGGGGCTTGCCTGCCAGCGCTTCCAACCGCCGCTTGTCCTCCACGATTTCGTACATGGCAAGGGGCGCACCGATGGATTCCAGGGAGGAGTGGTAAAGGCCATGGCCGCAGATTTCATGGGTGGCGTACACGCTTTGCAGCTCCTCCGGCTGGACTTTGGATACGTCCAGCGGCTTGCCTTTGTAATTCGGCCAGGTATCGGAAGCGCCCAGCAGCGCGGAATTGAGGTTGAAGGAGCATTTGAGCCCGTAGTGTCGGAACAGCTCCGCCAGATGCCTGTCCTGAATCACGCCATC
This sequence comes from uncultured Eubacteriales bacterium, assembly GCA_900549705.1. Classification (GTDB taxonomy): domain Bacteria; phylum Bacillota; class Clostridia; order Oscillospirales; family Oscillospiraceae; genus Faecousia. Next base: position 17,949 of record URPI01000007.1, on the reverse strand, counting down.
GTCATAGCTCAGGGTAAAGCACCGGAGGCACCCGCCGGGGAATGCCAGCGTGTCAAATCGTCTTCCCATAAAATTCATCCTTCCGTTTTGAAATTGGAAATAAATTACTACCCCCTATTATAGCACCATTTTTGCCGCTTTCAATGAAAAAAGAAATCGCCAAAGGTGAGATGCGCCTCAAATGCCGGATGCAGAAATCAACATTGGAGGTGACATATCAGCGCACGCGGCACGGACAAAATCCAATGTGCGGCAGCCCCAAACCCGCCCGCTGACGGGAAGGAGATTGGAAAATCACGTTTGTTTTGCAGACCCGGTCATGCAGAAGATTTTTATCTTCCGTTGATACTGAAAAATCAAACTTTTTCTGAGAAAAACACTTTACATTTGGGTAAACTTATGTTATATTGGACGCACTGGCTATGGCCAGTGTGCCTGCGGCTCAGTTTTGGGACGCACCTGACCCAATACCTAGCTGACAGGGAAATAATTGTAAAGGTGGATAATACCATGATTCAGAAGGAAAAGAAGACCCAGGTTATCCTGGAGAATGCGACTCACGAGGGCGACACCGGCTCTGCCGAAGTTCAGGTTGCCATCCTGACTGCCCGCATCAACGAGCTGACCGACCATCTGCGCGTACACAAGCACGACAACCACTCCCGTCGTGGTCTGCTGATGATGGTTGGTAAGCGCCGCAAGATGCTGGACTACCTGGCAAACAAGGACATCAACCGTTACCGCGCCCTGATTGCCAAGCTGGGCATTCGTAAGTAATTTTGATTGCAAAGGGCGACGGGGTAACCTGTCGCCCTTTTCAGGAAGTCCAAACGGGAGCTGTTTTAGCGATTGAAAGTGTTCCCCACTGCCGGGGAGTAGTTTCAATGGCTAAACCTCCCGAAAAACAAAAAACAAAGATATAATGGAGGTAAAATAATGGTAACACATAAGCAGTTCCCCAATCACAAGGTTTATGAAATGGAAATTGGTGGCCGCCCCTTCACCGTGGAAACCGGCAAGGTGGCAGAGCTGGCCAATGCCGAGTGCATCTGCCGCTACGGCGACACCGTGGTGCTGACCACCTGCACTTCTAACCCCATCCCCAAGGCCGGCATCGACTACTTCCCCCTGACCATCGAGTTTGAGGAGCGGATGTACTCTGTGGGCCGCATTCCCGGCTCCTTCAACCGCCGGGAGGGCAAGCCCAGCGAGCGGGGCATCCTGAACAGCCGCATCATCGACCGCCCCATGCGCCCCCTGTTTGACGAGGAGCTGCGCAACGACACCGTGGTCACCTGCACCGTGCTGGCCAACGACTACGACAACCCCGTGGAGATTGTGGCTTCCCTGGGCGCTTCCATCGCCATCGCTTCTTCCGATGTGCCCTGGAACGGACCTGTCGCCACCACCAATGTGTGCTATCTCAACGGCCAGTATATCATCAACCCCTCTACCGATGAGCGGGAGGCTTCCTCTTGCTTCGTGTGCATCTCCTCTACCTTTGAGAAGGTAGTTATGATTGAGACCGAGGCAAACGAGGCTCCCGAGTCCGTGGTGCTGGAGGCCATCCGCATTGCCCACGAGACCAACATGGAGATTGTCAAGTTCATCAACTCCATCGTTGCCGAGATTGGCAAGCCCAAGTTCACCTTCGAGAAGGCCGCCGTCAACCACGACCTGCTGGACGACCTGATGAACTATGGCCTTGACCAGATTGAGTATGCCCTGGATACCCCCGACAAGAACGTCCGCGAGGAGCGCCTGACCGCTGCCCGCCTGGACTTTGCCGAGAAGTTCGCTGACAAGTACGAAGACTTCGATACCCACATTGAGGTCTGCCTGTACAAGATGCAGAAGAAGGTAGTCAAGAAGTGGCTGCTTCAGGGCAAGCGCGTGGATGGCCGCGGCATGGATGAAATCCGTCCCCTGGCTGCCGAAGTCGGTGTGCTGCCCCGGGTTCACGGTTCCGGCCTGTTCACCCGCGGTCAGACCCAGGTGCTGTCCATCTGCACCCTGAACACCCTGTCCGCCGCTCAGAAGCTGGACACCATCTATAAAGAGGACACCAAGCGCTATATCCACCACTACAACTTCCCCGCTTACTCCACCGGCGAAGCCCGTGCCGCCCGCTCCACCAGCCGCCGCGAAATCGGTCACGGCGCTCTGGCTGAGAAGGCCCTGCTGCCTGTGATTCCCGGCGTGGAGGAGTTCCCCTACGCCATCCGTGTGGTCAGCGAAGTGCTGTCCTCCAACGGTTCCACCTCTCAGGGCTCCATCTGCGGCTCCACTCTGGCACTGATGGATGCCGGTGTGCCCATCAAGCGGCCTGTTGCCGGCATTTCCTGCGGCCTGATTTCCGACCAGGAGACCGGCGAATGGAGAACCTTCACCGACATTCAGGGCGTGGAGGACTTCCACGGCGAAATGGACTTCAAGGTCGCCGGTACGACGGAAGGCATCACCGCCATTCAGATGGACCTGAAGAACAAGGGCCTGACCATGGAGATTATCGCCGATGCTCTGGAGCGCTGCCGCAAGGCTCGCCTGGAGATTCTGGACGAGATTATGCTGCCCTGCATCTCCGCCCCCAGAGCCGAGGTTTCTGAGTTCGCTCCCAAGATGCTGAGCCTGAAGATTCCCGTGGACAAGATTCGCGAGGTCATCGGCTCCGGCGGCAAGACCATTCAGAAGATTTGCGCCGACACCGGTGCAAAGGTTGACATCGACGATGATGGCTCCGTGTTTATCTCCGCTGTGGACTCCGCTGCTGCCTACGCCGCCAAGAAGATGGTGGACGACATCTGCTTCGTGCCCGAGGTTGGCAAGATTTACCAGGGCAAGGTTGTCCGCATTCTGCCCATCGGTGCATTCGTGGAAATTGCCCCCGGCCATGACGGCATGGTTCACATCTCCAAGCTGGAAAATCACCGCGTGGAGAAGGTGGAGGACGTGCTGAACCTGGGCGATGTGACCTACGTCAAGTTCATGGGCTTCGACGAGAAGGGCCGCGCCAACTTCAGCCGCAAGGATGCCCTGAAGGAAATGGAAAACAAGTAATTAAACAACAATTTGCCCGCGGCCGTTTGGCCGCGGGCATTTTTGGCGGCAGTGCCGCCGGACAATGACGCTACGGGGATTGTACCGATACGGCAGTGCATTGACTTGCCCAGTGACGATACGGCACGCCAAACCACGGGATTTTTACGGGGGCACTTGGTTAAATGGTACGCACCACTGTAGGGGTCGACTATCAGTCGACCCGTCGGCGGCTTTACCCGGTAAATGCAAAAAAATCCCCTGCGCTGATGGCAGGAGACATTGACAAACACCCCAAAATGGGGTATAGTATAGACACAAAGGGTGCTACCAGCAGGCGGCTCCCCCAAATAGCGAAAGAGAAGTAATCGTTTGCTTGGAGGCTGGGCGGTTACTTCTCTTTGTTTGTCATCTGGTAAACCAGGAGAATGACAGTCAGAATGACCGTACAGAACTCAAATAAATCGTTCCATGAAACGTACATATCTGCCACCCCCTCTCTTTTTGGGATTGGGGGTAAATAAAGAGGATTACCCCCTGAGAAAAAAGGTCGAGGGGGGAACCGCCTACCGGGGTGCCGGTAGCACCACAAACAGGTTAGCACATAATTCGACAAATTGCAAGGAAAAATTAACAAAAATAGGGTATGTCGCAGAAGAATGTGACATACCCTGTTTTTATACGTACATCGATGGCGCTTTGCGTCATATTATTCATGCGACACCGAATTTCCATACGATTCATCGTAAGATTTCAAATAATGGAAGAAAGCCATAGCTTTCTCGGTATTCGCATTGATTTCTTCCTGCGAAATTCCCTCTATAAGAGCTGTTTCGAGAAACAGCCTGCTGCAATTGGAATCGTAATAATTTACCTGTTCCTCGTTTGCCAGGTATAGAACGTCGGCTACTTCGTCATCAGGAAACGCCGTCTCATAATTCGTGAGTGTGTATGGAAATGTCTGCTCAGTGATGGGGCATTATTCAGAGATTCCCTAATATACATACGGCGAAGGAAAGGCACAAGCGCTTTCTTTTTTTGATAAATGAAAACAACCGTCCCGAAAAAATTTTTTCTCCTATGTGTGTTTCCTGCCCCGGAATCCGTTTAATAGGGTGAGGAAACAAATACACAAACAAGCGAGGTGAACCTTATGGAAGACAGCAAAATCATTGAATTGTTCCTTGCCAGAGATGAAGAAGCCATCAAGCAGACTGACATGGCCTATGGACGGCGGCTTCATCATTTGGCGGACGGCATTGTTTGCAATGAGCAGGATGCCGAAGAAAGTGTCAGCGACACCTATATGAAGGCGTGGGTCACGATTCCTCCCCGAAAGCCGCAATATTTCTTCGCATATATCGCAAAGATATGCCGTCACATTGCGCTGGACAAGCTGGATTGGAACAATGCTGCCAAGCGCAAGGCGGAGGTCGTCAGTCTGACCCAGGAAATGGAACTGTGCATCCCGGACACCCGGCGGGAGCGGGAGATGTCTGGGGAGGAACTTGGATCCCTGGTGGATTCGTTTTTGCGCACCCTGACCACGGAAAACCGGGTGATGTTTCTGCGCCGGTACTGGTATGCAGATACGGTTGCTGAGATTGCCGCCCGGTATGGTATCCGTGAAGGTGCCGTGCAGATGCGGTTGAATCGCACCAGAGCAAAGCTCTGTGCTTATCTTGAAAAGGAGGGAATCCGTGTATGAACGGAAAAGATATGTTTCGAGGAATGGAATATGTAGGAGACGACTTGATTGAAGAAGCGGAACGATGCCAGTTCCGTCAACCCCAGCGCCGCATTCACAGCCCCCTGCTGGTGGCAGCCATGATTGCACTGATGCTGTTTTTGATGGGCTGCGCAGTTGCCTTTGTGCTGCGGATGTCCAACTTGAAAATCGGTGCAGGTACTGCGGAGCAGGACTATTCTCTGGTGGACGGCGTGTATGTCAAAGACCCACACACCATAACGACCACCACCCTGACCCTGGCCGGGTTGGAGGGCTCCGATACCTATAAGGCTTGTGCGGCGCTCTACGCTTACGGAGAGAAATACAAGGCGGAAAATGCCGACTGGACGGGCTACAGCGACGCAATGCACGCCAGGGCGCAGGAGCTGGCTGAGCAATACGGCCTGAAACCGGAGGGGCGGCTGCTGAATTTCCGCACCGTCCGGCACTTGTGTGATGCCCTGGGCATTGAGCGGTTCACCAATAACGACCCGGCAATCAGCGCAGATATTGACAGTGGACGATGCTACGATACCGGCAATTTCCAGCTGGAAATGACCTTCCGCTTCCCGGAGAATAGCGGTGATAACATTACCTGCGTCCGCGGTGGTCTGCGCTGGAACCGGAAGGACTGCTTCAGTGCGGACTATGTGACGCTGGTAGATAACGGCGACTGGGTAGAGCGGAACTACACCACTATGTCCGGGAACACTGTCCTGATTCTGCGCTCCCCCAGCCAGGAGCAGGGCTATATCCTCTGTGACCGGGAGGAAGCATTGATGACGCTGTGGCTGGATGTGAATCTCGAGGTCTACAGCGAGGTGGGCGGTGTTGTCTCCGTGGAGCGCCTGAATATGACGGACGAGCAGCTGGAAAAGGTGGCCGATACCATCGACTTTGCCATTTCACCCCAAACGCCCACTCAGGCAGACGTGGATGCCCAGGCAAACTTTTTCCATAGTGCAACCCAGAACGGCTACACCGTGCAGCTGAAATCCGTGGAAACCGACGGCTATGTGGCGCAAATCCGCTTGGGTATTACTGCCCCGGCGGACGTGGACATTGAAGGTCTGGACGTTAGAATCGGTGACAATTCTTTTACGACCGCCGGAAGACAACTCAACCGCTACAGCGGGGGCTTTGATGCAGTTGCAGATGGCGATGGGCAGAGCAATACCAAAGACTTTTTGGGAGAGTTTTGTATATCCTTCCTGGACGGTCTGCGCCCCTTTGCGCTTGGAGACGCATGGAACTTGCAAATTGCAGACCTGTATGCGGACAGCGGGACAAGCTCCACCCAGGTGCTTGCGGCGGGCGAATGGCAGTTCTCCGTCACCTTTGACGAGACAAACACCGATTATCGGGAGTTGGAGCTGCTGAATGGTCCCATCACCGCCCAGGCCATGACCGGATGGCGGGCGAATGGAACGGATGTTATCGAGAAATTTTCGATTGCTTCCTTCAAACTCCGAAAATTCAGCAGCGAAATTGTGCGGGATACCGCCGGTGAGAACGAGGAACAGTGCGCCGAACCCTCCGCAGATTTTTATAGCTGGCGCGATCACTTTACCTATGCGGTCATGAAAGACGGCACGAAAATACAGCTGCTGGAAGACAGAAATTGTAATGCCGTTGACCTGACGCAGGTGGACTATGTGCTCCTTGCTGACGGCACAAAGTTAACGGTGCCTGAAACCTGATATTTTTTCAGCCAGTGCCGCAAGGCACTGGCTGTTATTATCTGCCTATACTAATCCTCGACTAAAGCATCCATAATTTTAGCGTTTCACCATGGCGCAAAGCCGAGGGGTGCGCCACGAAATATTGGATGTGCTGCAAAATACGGACGACACCCCCTCAGGCAGCCCATTCGGGCTGCCGGCTCCTCCAGAGGTGGAGCCGGGGGCGCTTCGCACCGCACAGATTTATTGACTGTTCTATTTGAAAACAGTTTTAGTGATTCCGCCCCACCCTTGCGTTCTTGCCATATTTCCGCTTTAACTTTTCGTCCCGCCTGTTCTGCTTCTTTCGGTTTGTTTTCAGGGTCAGGTTCAGCAGCAACAGCCCGCCGGTTCCGACGGCGGCAAGGAATGCGCCGGCGAAAAAGGATGCCTTTTTGTCCCTGCCCAGGTCATTATCGTATCGGACGATGGGCTTCCCGTCCACCGACACCTCCTCGGCCAGCCGTCCCCCAAAGGGTTTCCGTTGATACCATTTGAGGGTGACGGATTTGCCCGCCGTCAGCAGCGCTGCGGCTTCCTCGTGGTCATAGTCGCCGGAGAGAATGTACTTTTCGTTGTCGGTTGTCAGAAGATAGGCATCATTCAGCCCTTTGGAGCCGCCGTAAAAATGCTTAAAAGACTGCACGGTCGCTTCCGTTTCCTGCAAGGAATCGTAGCTTGCAAAGGGCAAAAGATGGGGCAGCAGCGCAATCCATATGCCGCACAGGATAAAAGCGGCGGACAGAACGGTGAGCCAGCGGTTTTCCCGCAAAATCTCCCGGTCGGTTTTTCTTCCCATAAAACCACTCCCTGTTGTTGTGGGAATCGGGCAGCCAGACTGCCAGCCTTAAACAGTTTCCCACCCGAAGCCCTGGAACACGGGCTTGCCGGTATAGCGGTTTGCCTGCTTCTCGCCCCGCAGCACTTGCAGCACGCTGTCCGCCATGGCCTCCTGCTCACATTCGCCGGGGTAGACGGTGATGGGCGCAATCCAGCCGCAGCGCTGGCGCACGCCCTCCACAATGTCCCCGAAGCGCACCAGACCGCCGGTGAGGAGAATGCCGTCCACCTGCCCCTCCAGCACCGCCGCCATGCCGCCGATGGATTTGCACAGCTGGTAAATCATGGTATTCCAGATGACCTGCGCCTTCCGGTCGCCCTGCTCCACCAGGGCGTGCACGGTGTCGGAATTGGAGGTGCCGAAATGGCTCACAAAGCCGCCGGAGCGGGAGAGCATGGTCTTGACCTCAGCGGTGGTATGTCCCTGCTCCAAATAGGTCAGCACCTCCATCACCGGGATGGAACCCAAGCGGGTGGGGGTAAAGGGGCCGTCGCCCCCGGCTCCCTCGGTGCTGTCAATCATTCTGCCTTTGGCGTGAGCGGTGACGGTAATGCCGCCGTCAATATGGCAGATGATGAAATTGCATTCTTCATAGGTTTTTCCCATGGCTTTTGCATGGATTGCCCCAATGCCCTTCTGGTTCAGCACATGGGTCTGGGCACGGCGGTACAGTCCCGCAATGCCGGTAGGGCGGGCATAGTCGCACAGCTCGTCCACATTGGTGGGATTGACGGTGTACATTTTTCCGCCGTACTCCCGGCACAGCGCATAGGCCAGCATCACCCCCAGCTTTGCCGGGTGATCGCTGCCGCCTACCCCGGCGGCGGTGTCGGCAACCAGGGCTTCGTCAATTTCCATGACCCCCGCTTTCTGGGGATAGGCGCTGCCGCCCCGCCCCACAAAAGCGTCCATCTCCTTCATGGAAAGGCCGTTTTTCTTCACAAAATCCTCAATGACGGCACGGCGCAGGGAAATCTGGTCATTGACCGTGGGGTAGCGCAGCAGCTCCGGGGCATCGTGAAAAATGCTCTCGGTGTAAATGTTTTTATCATTTTCAAAATAGCTCACCTTGGTGGAGGTGGAGCCGGGGTTGATGACCAGCATTTTATATGGTTTTTCCATGGAAAATTCTCCTTTTTGCGTCCAATCGGCAGTTTCTTTTGTGACCCTAGTATACGCCATTCCCGAAAAAATTGCAACCCCGCCGGGGCGCAGGACAATCGCAGGAGAAAATAAATTGCGAACAAGAACAGGACGATTGCATGAGTGAAAATGATATGAACACATTGTCAAAGGAAGCGGATCTTGCCATGTATGCCCGGAAGCAGGAATATTACCGGGCAAAGAAATTGTCATCCGACACGCCCGTCCCCGGTGGGAACGGGGCGCATTCATAAAAAAGAAAAGGGATTTCTACCCTCCGGGCAACCAGCTGCCAGGGGGCGGAAATCCCTTTTTTGAATTGATATGACTCAGCCAGCCAGGCTGAACATGGCGAGGAAGAAGAATAGCAGCACCGTCAATACCGTGCCCAGGGAGAGGGTGGTGGACACATACTCGGCATCCTTGCCCAAATCCGCAAACAGGGGAATGATGAAGGCTGCCGGCAGGGTGTACTGAAGCATCAGCGCCAGCAGAAGCTGCTTATCATAGGGGATGACGGAAAACAGAATGAGGCAGATGGCAGCGCAGATGACTGCCAGTACCCCCAGACGCAAGCCCATGGTGGTCAGCACCGGGCGCAGCAGCGCCTTGCTGACGTGGAGCTGGTAGCCAATGACAATCAGAATCAGGGCAGAGGTGGGGGCGGTGATAAAGCCCAGCAGCGCCTGCAAAATGTCACCTGCCGCCGTTCCTTCCAGCGCCTGATGCACCCCCAGCGCCCCCAGCAGGATGCCCAGCAGCATACCCATGCAGGCCTTGTTGGTGAGCATGGTTTTGGCAATGAATTGGGGGGTCATCTTCTCGCCCCCCGCCGCCTTGAGCGCCGTGAGGAATACGGTATAGGCGAACATGGTCTGACCAATATCCACCATGGCATAGGTCTTTGTTTGGTCAGCACCGCACAGCAGACCGAACAGGGCGTAGCCCAGCATACCGCCCTCGGAGCTGGTCAGCAGCAGGGGCATGAACCGGTCGTAGGGCTGCACCAGCTTCCGCAGGGCATACCCGGCAGCCAGGGCAACGCCATACCCGGCAAACACCAGCACAAACACCAGCAGCATCCGCAGGCCGTAATCGGCGGTAAAGAAAGCCTGAAACAGCACCACCGGCAGCAGGATGTTGCCGATGATGTTTTTGATGCCAGTGTGCTGCTCGTCATTGAGGATGCCGGTCACGGCGCAGACCCGCCCCAGTGCAATCATCACCAGCACCGGCAGTACCATGGTTACAATCTGTGTGAACATCTCTATCTCCCTTCCGCATCAAAAAAGGCTGCAAAGCAAAATGCCTTGCAGCCTCCTTCCGCTGGAAAAATTACTTGGAGTTGATGGCGTCGGTGTAGAACTGGAAGGCTTCCTTGTCGGTGGCATTGTGGTGGACAATCATGCGGATTGCCTTTGCCATCTCCACGGGGTGATTGCTCTGGAAGATGTTGCGGCCCATGTCCAGACCACGAGCGCCGCCCTGGATGGAGCGGTAGGCCAAGGTCAGCGCCTCATCCTCCGGCAGCTTCTTGCCGCCGGCAACCACGATGGGCACCGGGCAGGCAGCGACAACTTCCTCGAAATTGTCGCAGTAGTAGGTCTTTACCAGCTGCACGCCCATCTCTGCCACAATGCGGGTGGCGAGCTTGAAGAAGCGGTCGGTGCGCTCCATGTCCTTGCCCACAGCCACAACGCCCAGGGTGGGAATGCTGTAGCGCATACCGGCGTTGATGCAGCGGCTCAGGTTGTCGATGGAGGAGAGCTGACCGTCAGCGCCGATGAAGGTCTGTACTGCCATGCAGTCGGCGTTCATGCGGATGGCATCTTCAATGTCAACCGCCAGGCACTCGTGGCTCAGGTCATCGTTGAGCATGGAGGAGCCGCTGGTAACCCGCAGGGCAATGCCCTTTTTGAAAGCGGGGGACACGCAGGTGCGGATGGCACCCCGGGTGCCCATAAACACATCCACCTGCTCCTGGAGCTTGGGAATCACCAGATCCAGCCGCTCCAAACCGGCGGTGGAGCCCATGAAATAGCCATGGTCAAAGGCGAACATCACGGTGTTGCCGCTGACCGGGTCAAAAATGTTAGACAGGTGACGCTTCATACCCCAGTCGGTATTGTTTGCACCCTTTACATGGAAGCTGCCCTGATTGCCAAACGGAACATCCGTGTGGTAATCCTTTGCAACCTTCAATCCGTCTTTATCTGCCATTGGAATCAGTCGTCCTTTCTGAAAATGGTTCGTGAAAATCGATGCTCTTACAGGGGGGCAAGGGCAGCGTCATGCCGCTGCTTTTGCCATCAAAGGAGGAGCCCCGAAGGGTTCCTCCTTGTGGGATAGGAAAATTAGAAGGGATAGTCAGCCACGTTCTCAGCGGTGAACACAACGCGCTCGGGCAGCAGCACCACGCCGTTGTTCTCCTCAGCAGTCTCCTGACCCTCAACCAGGTCGGAGTTAGCCAGGATTTCCACAGTGCCGATGTTGGGAACGTCAATCTTGTCGCCAACCTTCACGGTGTTGCCGGCAGAGATGTAAGCAGCCAGGTAGCAGCCCAGAGCGCCCTGGATGCCGCAGTCCCACAGACCCCAACGGGTGCAGATGCCGTTCTCCAGGTAAGAGGTCATGCCGGAGGGGGGGCAGAAGCCGGTGATGGTGATGTCCTTAGCGGTCTTGCCCTTGTTCTCGGCAGCCTTGCACTGGCCGGGCAGAGCGGTGGAGTCGTTGCAGATGATCACGTCGATGTCGGGGTAAGCGTCCAGAATGGATTCGCCAACGCTGACGGACTGAGCGGGATCCTGGTTGGAGTAGTAGGGATCGTTAACGGCAACCCAAGTAGGATACTTTTCCTTGATGTAGGCGTCGCCAGCGACGTACCAGGAGTTCTGGTCGGAAACGGAGGGGTTGGAGAAGTGCCAAACGTACTTCACTTCGCCGTTGACATCAACGCCGCGCTCGGTCAGAGAATCAACAGCCATGTCCACCAGCATGGGTCCGAGGACATCGGCGGTGCCCTGAGAAATCATCAGTGCACGAGCGTCGGGGGAAACGTCGGAGTCCCAGGTGCTGACGAAGATGCCGGCATCCTGTGCTTCCTGGAGCTTCTCGTCCAGGCCGGTAGCATCAACAGAGGAGATGCAGATTGCATCAACGCCCTTGTCGATAGCCTGCTGGATCAGCTCCAGCTGAGTGGTCACGTCTGCGGTGGGAGCGCCGATGTAGTCAACAGTCAGACCCCAATCAGCGGCGTACTTCTGGGCGCCATCGTTGGCGGCCTCAAAGAACGAGTTGCCGGAGACCTTCGGGATGAAGGCCACGGTCATGCCATCCACCGGGCTCTTGCCTTCGGCAAAAGCGGCGGAGCACAGCGTCAGCGCCATGCAAAGCACCAGAAGCATAGACAGAATCTTTTTCATAGTTTTGGGTTCCTCCTCTAAATTTTTTATCCCAAGAGGATTCGTGTCCTCTCGAAATACATGGTAGTTATCCCTGTTTCCGCTTGCGGAACAGGCTGGACAGCATATGCTGCCCGGCAATTTCACGCCCCAGCACCACCAGCACCAGAATGATGCCAATGGGCAGGTCCAGGTTTTGGGTACTGACACCGAAGCACAGCGGCAGGCCGTAGCGCAGGATGCAGATAATCAGGGATGCCAGCACCGTACCCAGGATGCTGCCCTTGCCGCCGGTGTTCAGGGTGCCGCCCAGAACAACTGCGGTGATGATTGCCAGGGTGTAGCCGGAGCCAAGGTCATACTTGGCGGAATTGACGTTGGCGGTGAGCAGGATGCCGGCAATGGCGGCGCTGACAGCGGACAGCACATAGGTGCTCATCACCGTGGCACGGGTGTTGATGCCGGAATATTCTGCGGCCTTGGGGTTCACGCCAATCAGGAACAGCCGCTCGCCGTATTTGCTGCGGTGGAGAATCCAGATGCACAGCAGAATCAGCGCAATGTACACCACAATCTGCATGGGGATGCCAAACAGCTTGCCCTTGCCCAGGAAGCGGAAATCCACGAACTGACCGGCTGCATTTTTGCCGGGGAAGCCGCTGATGCCCTTGTAGGCGGGGGTGGCGGACATTCCGGAAATCAGCAGCGCCAATCCGGAATACAGGAAGCTGCCGCCCAGGGTAACCACCATGGGCTGCACGCCGCAGTAGGCGATGAAGAAGCCGGACAGGGCACCGCAGACGGCGGCTGCCGCCACGGCAATCAGAGCCGCCACCCAGACATTCATCCCTGCGTCGCTCCACAGCACGCCGATGATGATGCTGGTCAAGCCGATGATGGAGGGGGCCTGAATATCAATGCCGCCGGTAATCATCACCATGGTGACAAACAGCGAAATGATGCAAACGCTGATGTAGTTGACGATGCTGTTCATGATGGACTGGGGGCGCAGGAATTTTGGGTTGGCAGAGCCGAACACCACGAATTCCAGTACCAGGAACACCACCAGGAACAATTCCCAGCGCTTAAAAACCTTTTTCAGCAAATCCTTCATGATTGCACGCCTCCTTCCTGCTCCGCCGTTCTGGACAGAAGGCGCTTTCTGCGGGTGGTTTCGATGGAACGGCGCTGTGCCAGGGCATCAATGACCACAATGACAATCAGCATCGTGCCGGTAATGGTATTGTTGTAGGTAGCCGGCAGGCCGATGAAAACCAGCAGACGACCGATGGAGGACATAATCACAGCGCCAATGGCTGCGCCCACCATGTTGCCCAGGCCGCCGGACAGGGAAATACCGCCCAGCACGCAGGCTGCAATGGAGGTCATCTCATAGCCGTTGCCTGCCACGGTCATCACCTGACCGTATTTGGAGGCGAATACGAAGCCGCCCAAACCGGCAAACAGACCGCACAGCACATAGGCCAGAATCTTGGTGCCCACCACGGAAATGCCCACCAGGTTGGCACCCCCGGCGTTGTCACCCACGGCGATGAAATACTTGCCCTTTCGGGTGCGGGTCAAAACAATGTGGGAAATTGCCACCAGCACCACGGCAATGGCGTAGTACAGGGTGATGCCCGCAAACACGGTCTTATTGCCATAGCTGGAAATGGGACCGCCGAAGTTTTCAATGGTGCGTCCGTCGGACATGATGTAGATGAGACCCCGAATCACGCTGTTGGTACCCAGGGTGAAAATCAGGGAGGGGACACCGAAGTAGGACACGCCCACGCCGTTTACAAGGCCGATTACCGCACCCGTCACCAGGCACAATAGCAGCATCTTGGGAATGCTGCCGCCCTGCTGGGCAATCAGGCCGGTCATGCCGGCGGTCAGACCCAGCACGGCACCGATGGAAACGTCAATCTCGCCGGTCATGATGACGAAGGCGATGCCAACTGCCAACAGCGTATACATGGTAGCCGTGTTGAAGCAGGTGATAATGTTATCGTAGGTCAGAAATTCCGGCGCAGCGATGCCGGTGATGGCGAACAGCAGAATCAGGAAAATCAGGCTGGTCATCCACCGGGCTTTCAACAGTTTTTTCATCTTGCTCACACCGTCCTTTTTTCTTGCACAATGCCGAAGGCGGCGCTGGTAAGAGCATCCTGGGTGATTTCTTCCCGGCTGAATTCGCCGTTGATACGCCCCTGATATACCGTAATGGCCCGGTCAGCCAGCTCGACGACCTCCTCCATGTCGGAGGAAACCATCAGCACAGCCACGCCTGCATCTTTCAGCTGCTTGATGATGCTGTATACATCGCCTCGTGCCGCCGCATCAATGCCGCGGGTAGGCTCATCCAGAATGACCACCTTGGGTCTGGTGGACAGCGCCCGGGCGATAACCACCTTCTGCTGGTTGCCGCCGGAGAGGCTGCCAATTTCATCCTCCTGGGAGACAATCTTGGTGCGGAAATCGTTGACGTATTTCTGAGAAATTTCCTGCTGGCGGCGGCGGTTCATGTTCACCGCACCGATTTCCTTGCTGTCCAGCAGGGCAGAGGTGGTATTGGAGCAGATGGAACGAATTTTGAAGATGCCGTGATAGTGGCGATCCTCCGGCACGAAATTGATGCCGGCCTGCAACACCTTGCGGGTGGATAGCCCTGTGATGTCCTTGCCGTCCAGAATCACCTTGCCGCCCAGGGTCTTGTCCCGCCCGAAGATGGTGCTGATGAGCTCGGTGCGTCCGGCACCCACCACGCCTGCAATGCCCAGAATTTCACCGGGATACAAATCGAAGGTGATGTTGCTGAAGCCGTAGCCGCTGAAATCCGTTACCTGCATCACCGGCTTGAGGTGGGCGTAGTCCACCGGCGCATAGGCCTTGGCGGCTTGCTGCGCCCCCTGGCTGTCGTTGGGCAGCAGACCCTGAATCAGCATTTCTTTGGTGAAGTTTGTCACCGGGCCGTCCAGGGTGATTACGCCGTCCCGCATAATGGCAACATGGGTGGCAATCTCAAACACCTCGGTGAGCCGGTGGGTGATGTAAATGATGGCGATGCCCTTTTTCTTCAAATCCTCCACGGTCTTGAACAGGGACTGCACCTCGTTGAAGGTCAGGGAGCTGGTAGGCTCGTCCAGAATCAAAATGCGGGCGTTCCGCATCATGCCACGCAGAAGCTCCACCAGCTGCTGCTCGGCAATGGAAAGGGTGTTGGCCTTGCGCTGAAGATTCAGATTGAAGTTCAGCTCCTGCATACACTCGGTAAGCCGCTTTTTCAGCTCGCCCTCTTTTTCGTTGAAGCCCATGAGGATGTTCTCAAGAACGGTCATATTGGGGAAAAGCATTGGTTCCTGGGGAACCAGATAAATGCCCTGTGCCAAAGAAGCGGAGGGCTTTCCCAGCTTGACGGCCTTGCCGTCGATGAGCACTTCACCCTCGTCGCAGGTATAGATGCCCATGATAATCTTCATAAGCGTGGATTTGCCGGCACCGTTGCCGCCAATCAATGCGACAACCTCGCCGGCATCAACGCTTAAATCGATTCCTTTGAGCACGGCGTTCTGACCGAACGTCTTGCGAATCCCCTGGACCTGGAGGCGAGGGGCCGCTGTATTATTAGTGGTCATACTCTCAATACTCCTGTGTTTTTGCGGTTCGGAATGGTTTCTCTTTTACACAACCTCAGCTGGAGCCATTGTAGTATTATCTGTGCATTTTGTCAATAGCATTTATCGATATTTCCAAAATTTCTTTTGCTCTGACAATAAAAAATATATAATGTGCAATAGCTGTTTGACATCGGCCCCGTTCGGTGTTATACTGCATTTGTATATCGTTATTCATGGCCTTTTCCGGCTGGCAGCGGGGCGCTCCCGGTGCGCCGGAGGTCAATTCTCCCGCTCAGGGCGGCGGAGCGTCCCTGGCGGATTTCCCAACATACCGTTTTTTGAAAGGATGATTCAAAATGGAAAAAACGCTTATGGCTGTGGATGCAGGCACCGGCAGCGTGCGTGCGGTGCTGTTTAGCCTGGAAGGCGAGCAGCTGGGCTGCGTTCAGCAGGAATGGACCCACAAAGAGGACCCCCGCTATCCCGGCAGCATGGATTTTGACTGGGTTCACAACTGGGATTTGGCACGCAGCTGTATCCGGGGCGTGATTGAGCAGACCGGGGTAGACCCCCGGGAGATTGCCGCCGTCTCCACCACCTGTATGCGGGAGGGCATTGTGCTGTATGACCAGCAGGGGCAGGAGATCTGGGCCTGCGCCAACGTGGATGCCCGCAGCGATGACGAGGTGGCACAGCTGGTTCACATGAACCCGGAGCTGGAAAAAGAGATTTACCGGGAGTCCGGTCAGACCTATGCCCTGGGTGCGCTGCCCCGGCTGTTCTGGGTGAAGAACAAGATGCCCCAGGTGTATGAAAAAACCGCCATGTGCACCATGTTCAATGACTGGCTCATTTATAAGATGACCGGCGTATTCTCCTCCGAACCCTCCAACGCCTGTACCACCGGCATCTTCAATTTGGAGAAGCGGGACTGGGACGACCGGATTGCCGCCAGCATCGGCCTGAAAACCGGCATCTTCCCCAAGATTTCCGAGTGCGGCACCGTGGTTGCCCATGTGGATGCCAAGGGCGCAGCGCAGACCGGGTTGGCAGAAGGCACTCCGGTGGTTGCCGGCGGCGGCGATGCCCAGCTGGGCTGCGTGGGCGTGGGCGTGGTGGATGCCAATCAGGCAGCCATCTTCGGCGGCAGCTTCTGGCAGTATGAATACAACACCGACCAGGCAAAGACCGACGAGCATTGCCGCGTCCGGGTGAACTGCCACAGCGTTCCCGGCATCTGGCAGTATGAGGCGCTGGCGTTCAAGCCGGGCATGGTGATGCGCTGGTTCCGGGATGGCTTCTGCCAGTATGAAAAGGAGCTGGCGAAGACCACCGGGCGGGACCCCTACGACCTGATGAACGAAAAGGCCAAGGACATCCCCGCCGGCTGCTACGGCATGATGTGCGCCTTCTCCGATGTGATGAACTACATCTCCTGGCGGCACGCCAGCCCCACCTTCATCAATTTTGACTTTGACCCGGAGAAGTTCAACCGCTACACCTTCTACCGTGCCATTATGGAAAATACCGCCCTGGTCACCTATGGTCATATGCAGCTGGTGCGGGAGTCCACCGGCAACATCCCCCAGGAGGTGGTGTTTGCCAGCGGTGCCTCCAAGAGTGAGCTGTGGTGCCAGATTTTGTGCGACGTGCTGGGCATCCCGGTCAGCGTTCCCAACGTGAAGGAAGCCACGGCCCTGGGCGCAGCCATTATGGCAGGCCACGGCGTGGGTCTGTTCCCGGACATCTCCGCCACGGCAAAGAAGCTGGTGCATATCCAGCGCCGCTTTGAGCCGAACATGGAAAATCATAAGGTGTATATGGAGCTGTATGAACAGTGGCGAAAGATGTACGCCCGTCAGCTGCAAATTTCCGACGACCGCATCACCCGCTATATGTGGGCAGCCCCCGGCGTTTGATGCAGCGCTACCATATAGAAAAAGGAGGAATATAATATGTATATTGTAAACGAAGAAGACAAGGAGTATCGCTTTGGTGACAGCGGCCCCAAGTATCTCATGAAGGGACCCCGCATGAATTTTGCACTGGTGCAGTTCCAGGCCGGTCAGGACTTCAAGGCACATTATCACAATGTGATGGAGGAAAATTTCTACATCCTGGAAGGTGAAGTGGACATCGTGGTGGACGGAGTGGTGAACCACCTGCGCCCCGGTCAGATGATTCACATTGAGCCGGGCGAAATTCACTATGTGGTGAACAACTCCGGCGCTCCCATGAAGATGATTTCCACCCTGGCTCCTTATACCAACCCGGATAAGGTGGACGTGGAGAACTATACCTATTAAAATATCCCCCCAAAAGCCCCTCCCGGCGATGTGAACCGGGAGGGACTTTTTTACGCCGCCAAGGGGTCGCCAACTTTCGGTTTATGAGCGTGTCGTCACCGGGCGGGTTAGGGAACCAACGTATCGATGCAAGCTCCGTGCGGCATTATCTG
>URPI01000006.1 GCA_900549705.1 uncultured Eubacteriales bacterium | reverse complement strand
ACTGACCCAGGTTGACCTCGGGGTAGACCTCGGTGGTCAGAGTCAGCGTAACGGTGCCGTCGTCGTTAATCTTCATATCGGTCAGGCTGGGACGGCCAATAGCCTTGAGTCCTTCCTGCTTTGCAACGGAGAAATCGTAGACTTCGGGGAAAATCTCCTCCAGGCCGTCTTCATAGAAGACATGGGCACCGTACAGGCTCTCAATCATCTTCCGGGTAGCCTTGCCCTTGCGGAAGCCGGGAACCATAATATTCTTGCGAGCCTTCAGGCCTTGTTGATACCGGTCTCCATCAGTTCCTTGTCGATTTCCACCACAACGGTAGCGTTATTGCCGTTCTTTTCTACGCTATTGACTTTCATTTTTTTATTTCCTCCTAACAGGTGTGCCATGCAGCACCCTTCTATATCATTTTTAATCAGCCGATATATTCTATCAAAAAAAGCAGGGGTTGTCCACCTTTTTCTGAAAAATTTTCGGATATTTCACAATATTTCTAAGGCAGTATCTTTTGCGGTGTAAAATTTATGAAATCTGCTGCCAGCAGCCGATAATCCACCCCGTTATGCTGCCCCTCCAGCGCCAAACGGTGGCTGGGGCCGTGGAGATGGCCGTAAAAGCAGCGGCGTACCTCATAACGGGTCAGCAGTTGCAGAATTTCCGGGCACTCATAGCCCCGACTACGGGGCGGATAGTGGAGGAACACCAGCTTCTGCTTCTCCCCTGCCGCCTTGAGCGAGGCTTCCAGGCGAATCAGCTCCCGCTTGAAAATCTTCTCATCATGCTCGGTGCCCCGCTTTTCCTCGTAGTTCCAGCCCCGGGTGCCGCAAATGGCATAGCCGTCGTAGTCAAAGCAGTTGTTATTGAGCACAGCCATGTCCGCAAAACCGTTTTCCTGGCAGAATTTTTGAAATTTGGCAGCAGTGCTCCACCAATAATCATGATTTCCCTTGAGAATGATTTTTCTGCCCGGAATATGGTCGTTCATCCACTGAAAATCCGCCCGCGCAGACTGCAAATCCAGCGCCCAGCTCAGGTCACCCATGAGCACGGTGGTATCTTCCGGCGTGATGATGCTCATCCCCCGGCGTAGTTTCTCCATATACCCCACCCAGGCTCCGCCGAACACATCCATTGGCTTTGGGGCACCCAGGCAAAGATGCAAGTCCCCGATGGCGTAAAGCGCCATGTGACACCTCCTTTATGTGTTATGCTGCACCGTTTGCAGAACACGGAATGGGTTGTTCCAGAAGATATTTTGAATATTTTCCTGGGTCAGCCCCCGCTCCATCAGGCGGTCAGCCAGACTGGGATAGCTCTCAATCCCGGTAAAGCCGGCAGCAAGGCGGGAGCATCCATCCAAATCGCCGCCCAGGGCAATATGGGTTCCCTCCGGATCCAGCTCCATAAAATGAAACACATGGTCACACACCGTATCCAAAGTGGGCTGCTCTCCCAGGAAGCTGGCATACTGGTTGATGCCCGCCACGCCGCCGGTCTGGCAGATGGCGCGGAACATATCGTCCGTCAGGTTGCGGCTGTGGGCGCAGACGGCGCGGCTGTTGGAATGGGTGGCAATCACCGGTGCATTGGTTATCTCCATAATGTCCCAGAAGCCCTCATCGCTGATGTGGCTCACGTCCACCAGCATTCCCAGGCGCTGGGCTTCCCGCACATATTCCCGCCCCCGGTCGGTCAGGCCGCCGCCGGTGACATTGGAGCCGGTAAGGGAATTTTTCTCATTCCATCCCAGGGTGGAAATCTGGAAGCCCACCTGCCGCAGATTTTCCAGCAGCTCTGGGTCAAAGTCAAAACCGGCAGGCCCCTCGATGGTCAGCACAGCTGACATCTTCCCCGCCGCCCGGTTTTCCGCCACCTCGTCCATAGAATGAGCAAGCCGAATCATATTTTTGTTGTGCTCCACCTCCCGCTGGATGGTGGCAATCTCCCGCTCGAACACCACAACAGGAGAAGCACCAAAGCGCTCCTGCATCATGGGCGTGGTATAGCAGGCAAAGCACTGGCAGTAGGCCTCCAGCCGGGAGGCGCGCTCCAAATCGATATGGTAGGAATTTTTCTTGAGGCTGCCTGCCTCATTGACCGTTTCTCCCAGAAGGGCAAGTGCAGTATCGCAATGTAAATCAAATACAGGTACATTCATTGAAAAGCATCCTCCAAATGATTGATGACCGGATTCTGGGTCTGGATTCCCTCCGGGGCGTAGATTTCAATAACATCAAAGCGGGGCTGGCGGCGGTTGGGGTTCCAGTTCAGGTACAGCCCGGCGGTGGTGCGGATGCGCCGCTGTTTTTCGGCGGTAACAAACTCCCTTGCCTGAGCAAAATCTGCACTTTTCCGCAGCTTCACTTCAACAAACACAATGTATCTGCGGTTTTCGGCCACCAGGTCAATTTCCCCCATACGGCAGCGGAAATTGGCAGCCACGATTTTATAGTGTTTTTTTCTCAGGTATTCCGCCGCGGCAGCCTCGCCCCACGCCCCCAGCAGGTCACTTCTGTTCATAGAACTTTTTCAGGAAGCTCATGCGATGCAGCGGGCAGGCACCGTATTGCTCCAGCGCAGCGTAATGCGCCCGTGTGCCATAGCCCTTGTGAATATCAAAGCCGTACTGGGGGTACTTTTCCGCCTGGGCAATCATAAAATCATCCCGGCTTACCTTTGCCAGCACGGAAGCAGCGGCAATATTGGCGCTGAGGCTGTCGCCCTTGACAATGGTTTTGACCGGCAAGCCAAAGTCCTTTTCCCGGTTGCCGTCAATCAGGGCTAAATCCGGCTGCACCTTCAGCTGTGCCAGGGCACGCTCCATGGCCAGAAAGGTCGCCTGCAAAATATTGATTTCGTCAATTTCCGTCTCGGTGGCAATGCCAATGCCATAGGCAATCGCCTGATTGCAGATGACCGGGAACAGCTCCCGGCGGCGCTTGTCGGACAGCTTTTTGCTGTCATTCAGCCCAGGAATCTGGGCATGGGGCGGCAGAATCACCGCAGCAGCGTAAACAGGTCCCGCCAAAGGCCCCCGCCCGGCTTCGTCCACGCCGCAGATAACCTTGAAACCTGCCTCATAATTCTGGTCTTCAATTTCCCACATGGTATGTTCCATTATGTTGCATCCTCCGGCATTTCCAGGGTGAACTTGCCCAGCTTGCCGCTGCGAAATTCATCCATCAGCACTTTTGCCATGCGCTCGGTGTGGACTTCACCACCCCGCAGCAGCAGCCCCCGCTTTCTGCCCGCCTGCTCCAAAAGCGCATAGCCCGGTGTCCCCTGCGCCGCTTCCACTTTATAGCGGTCAGCAAGCACCTGGGGATAGTATTTATGCAGCAGCTCCATCAGGCGGCAGGAAAGCTCCTCAATGTCAATCACGCCCTCCTTCACCGCGCCGGTGTATGCCAGCATCATGCCCACCTGGGGGTCATCGAATTTCGGCCAGAGGATACCGGGGGTGTCCAGCAGCTGGAGGCCGGAATCCACCGTCACCCACTGCTTGCCCCGGGTCACACCGGGGCGATTTTCTGCCTTGGCACCCTTACGTCCCGAAATCTGGTTGATAAGGGTGGATTTTCCCACGTTGGGAATGCCCACAATCATCACTCGCAGGGGACGGTTCATGCCCCGGGCGGCATCCCGCGCCAGCTTTTCGGCACAGGCGACCCGGGCGGCGGGAGTAAATTCATTGATGCCCTGGCGGCTTTTGCAATCCGTTGCCAGCACCGCCATGCCCTTGCTCTTGAAATAGTCCCGCCATTTTTTCGTGGCCGCGGGATCGGCCAAATCCATTCGATTGAGCACAATCATCCGAGGCTTATTGCCGCAGATGGCATCAATGTCCGGGTTGCGGCTGGAAAGCGGAATCCGGGCATCCACAATTTCGCAGACGGCATCCACTTGCTTTAAGTCTGCCTCAATCTGCCGCCGGGTTTTGGTCATGTGGCCGGGATACCACTGGATGTTCATGTTATCGGTCATTTCACCACTCCGATTCTGCCAAAGTCCCGCTGCTCCATGCCGCCCATGCCCGTGCCGGGGAAGAGAATAAAGGCGACCTTGCCCAGCACCTCTCGCTTATCCACCTGCCCAATCTGGGTGGAGCGGCTGTCCTTGGAATTGTTGCGGTTGTCGCCCATCACAAACACCTTGCCCTCCTCCACTACCAGGGGGAAGACAGTGCCCTCTTTCAAGGTGGTCAGGGTTTTGGTGTAGGGCTCATCCTGTGCCACGCCGTCCACATAGACAACGCCTTCATTAAAGTCAATGTCCACAGTCTGCCCCTCGGTGGCGATGACGCGCTTGACAATGGGCTTACCGTTGTCGTAGGCCTGCTTGCTGACCACCACCACGTCGCCGTGCTTTGGCTCCTTATAGAACATATTGCTGACAAGCAGCATATAGTCTCCATTCAGCAGCGTCCGCTCCATGGAGGGGCCGTCCACCACGATGATACGCAGAAACAGCATGAGCACGGCCATCACAGCCACCAGCATACAAATCATATCGTGGAGGTACAGAGCCACATTCTGCTGCCATGTATATTTCTGTTCCTCTTTTTTTACTTCTTCGGTTTTTTTCTTGCCAAACACACCAAATCAGTCCTTTCTTCAGGCGCATGATAATAGACTATATCACAGCTGGGCACAATTTTCCAGACAAGGAATGATAATTTCCAAAAAATTTCCATTCCAAAATAAAAAGAGAGAGCCGCGAAGCCCTCTCTTCTTATTGTAAAACGAATTACACGTTCTCCTTGATCTTGGCAGCCTTGCCGAAGCGGCCACGCAGATAGTACAGCTTTGCACGGCGAACCTTGCCCTTGCGGACAGTCTCGACCATGGCAACGTTGGGAGAATGCAGGGGGAAGACCTTCTCGCAGCCGACACCGTAGGAAACACGGCGAACGGTGATGGTCTCGCCGATGCCGCCATGCTTACGGGCAATGACAGTACCCTCGAAAACCTGGATACGCTCACGGGAGCCTTCCTTGATACGAACGTGCACACGAACGGTATCGCCAACCTGAACTTCGGGCAGCTCTTCCTTCATGTACTGGCTATTCAGAGCCTTAACAAGATCCATTTCTTTGTCCTCCTTAAAATATTAGGCGTTCATACCAGCGCGGCGCACGGCAGAGGACGCACCTTGATTTCAGACCGGGTTATTCTAACATACATTTTTTAGAAAATCAAGTCTTTTTTAGTGACGCGACGAAAATTGTACGAATATGGGAGTTCCCTGACCCGGAAACGCCCACTTGCGTGGGCTCAGATAATAGATAATAGTGAATAGATAATAAATAATAGTGTTTCTTCCATCTCCATGGGCGTTTCAGCTATTCACTGTTCATTATTATCTTTTATCTATTATCCAATTGAGCACTTCTGTCAGAATGCAGTTATTCGGTGGTAGTGGTATCTGCTTTCGCCTTGCTTTCTAAACTCCCACAACCCCCTACCATTCCTGCTATAAAGCTTTCAGGAAATATTTCCCCCGCATTTTGCTATATGTGATATAATGAATCGTAGTTACACAAGCGGAAGGAGTGTCAATCGGATGTGGCATGAAAGCTTATTTATCAGCGATTGCGCGGAGGATTTTTTATGTGTCAGTATTGCAGACAAACCGGATATTGAGGCAAGCACATATTGCCTTGAACCAAGAGTTGCCGTCGAAATGAATGCCGTCCGGGAACTGCCCTTTTTTCGGTCAGTGAACAAGCTGGTGCTGCTTCCAGGAGAATTGAGCGAACCCTGCACTCCATATTTGCGGGACTGTCCCGCCACAGAATTGAAAATCGACTATTACACCGATGTTATAGATGACTATACCATTGATATTTCTGCGATGAAGCAGCTGCGATATGTTTTTTCACGCTCATTATATGGGTTCTGCAACGTGAAGCAGGCCACGCACTTAAAAGCCATCAAGGTCGGACAGTGGAATGAGCCGGACTTTCTCTATTTAAAGGGTGCCAATCTTGCGGCGATTCAGATTTTGTACGGAAAAATTCAGGATATGTCCGGCATACAGCAGCTAAGGAATCTCCAATTTCTTTCAGTTGTGAACTGCCCACGCATCAAGGATTTTTCCATGCTCGGCGAATGCGTCAAGCTTGAATCGCTGATTCTGGAAAGCTGCGGCACAAGCATTGCCGCAACAATGCCGGTTATTTCCAGCTTAAAATACCTAAACCTTCGCACCGCTTCAATCCCAGATGCCGCATGGTTTGATAGGTTTCCGAATCTAAGCTATCTGGTCTTAGATACCAGAATTGCAGACGGCCAAATCAACCGTCTGCAAAGACTAAAGCACTGTGTCCTTATCACGGACAGGCAGCATTATTCCTTGCGGAATAATGATTTACCGAAGTCGGGAACCGTTCTGCCGAACGACTCCTATCACCATGAATTGAATGGGTAGACGATGTGTAAGCCATCAGTCAAGTGTTTTACTGCACCGCTCTCTCCTGTTTCGATTTCTCATGCAGTTTTCGCATGGTCAGGTTCTGGTAATGTAAATACAGCATTCCAAAAAGGTTTTTATAATCCGCCTGCCAGGGCTTATTTCTTCCGCAGAAATGGAGGACGGCTGTATTCCGCATGACCCAGTTCAGATCGTGCTTTCCGGTACTGCGAATCAGATATTTGGAGTAATTCCGCACATCGTAGTTCCAAATCACATCCTCCACGGGCATGGTTTTGCTTCCATACAGAATATTAAAAACATCCTGGTCGGGCAGAATCAGCTCTCTCTCGTGCTCGCTGACACACCGGAAGACATCCTCCGCCGTCACCAGATTCCGCGCCGCATTCAGGTCAATGAGCATCACGCCGGAATTGAAATACTCGTGCTCGGTGTCCAGCCGCATCTGATTGATTCCGTTTGCCATCTCGGTCAGCCCTGTGTGCGCCGCCGCCGCAAATACCTTTCCGCTCAGGTTCAGCTCCCACAGCGGGCGAAGCGGATTGATGATAAGCGTATCCGGGTCGAGATACAGCACTCGCTCCAATTCCTTTGGCAAAATCAGCGGGGAGAGCAGCCGATAATACATCTCTTTTGGATAACGCTTGGTGGTTGGCGCATTTTCAAACAGAGCCGCATCAACGGCGATTGGCCTCAACACAGCCCCGGAAGCAGCACAAAAGTCAGCCAATTCTGCCAATTTTTCCTTGGGAATGGCACTATGAAGCAGATAAACTGATACATTCTTCTCCCCGGGATTGCTGGCAAAGAAGGAATCCAGCATGACCTTGCAAGGCGGCAGATAATTTTCATCAAGGGTGAGCAATAAGTTCATCGGGTTGTCTCCTCACTTTCTGCGGCAAACGGTTTTGGTTCGTTGTTCGTGGATTGTCTCTGAAATTGCAGATATATTATGTTCTGAAATTGGGAACTTGTCAACAGACTTCACGGAAAAGTTACAATCCGCGATGCAGCAAGCCGCTCAAAAACTGAAAGCGGCACAGCCGCAAATTCTTAATTTGATTTCTTGCAACATCTATGATAGAATGATGCGGAAATGCTGTAAGTAAGGGATGATTTTCTTTGAATTTTGGCTGCACACAGTTAATCATTGATTTGGATGCCATTCGGCATAACATAAACGAAGTAAAAAACCGGGTCGGTGTACCGGTCATGGCCATTATCAAGGCAGATGCCTATGGCCACGGCGCGGTGGAAATTGCGCGGCATCTCAGCGGGGACTGCGCCTTTTTCGGTGTCAGCTCCATGCTGGAGGCGCTGGAGCTTCGGCAAGCAGATATTCAAAAGCCCATTCTGATACTGGGCTACACCCCTGTGGAGGCCTTCCCCGATGCCATTCGGTTGGGCATCCGCCCCACCATCTTCCATTATGAGGATGCTCTGGCGCTGTCCCAGGTAGCACAAGAGCTGGGGCTGACCGCTCATTTCCACTTCGCCGTGGATACCGGCATGAGCCGCATCGGCTTCCAGGTGACCCCGGAGGATGCGGACATCTGCGCCGCCATTGCAAAGCTGCCGGGACTTGACCCCGAGGGACTGTTCAGCCATTACGCCACTGCCGACTGCGCCGACCTGAGCCGTGCTGTCCGCCAGAACGAGCAGTTTGACCGGTTCTATGGGATGCTGCAAGATCGGGGCGTATCCGTAAAAATCCGCCACATGGACAATTCCGCCGGTGTGATGAATTTCAAATGCAAATACGAAATGGTGCGCTCCGGCATTGTCACCTATGGAATGTACCCCAGCGACGAGGTTGACCATGAGCGGCTGAACCTGAAGCCCGCCCTGCGGTGGGAAAGCCGCATCAGTCACCTGAAAACCCTGGAAGCCGGACGGGAAATCAGCTACGGCGGTACTTACACCACCACAAAACCCACCCGCGTGGCAACCGTCCCCGTGGGCTATGCCGACGGCTACCGCAGAAGTCTGTCCGGGCGGTTTTATGTGCTGATCCGGGGTAAAAAGGCTCCCATCCTGGGCAGAATATGTATGGATCAGATGATGGTGGACGTAACGGACATCCCCGATGCCGCCCAGGGCGATACCGTTGTGCTGGTGGGCAGCAACGGGGAACTGAACATCTCCGTGGAGGAGATTGCCGCTCAGCAGGATAGCTTTAACTATGAATTTGTGTGCGGCATCAGCCGGAGAGTGCCCCGGGTGTATCTGATGAACGGTCAGGTCATCCACTCTGTGCTGTATCTGCTGGACTGAAGGAGAAAGAAAATGGCAAAAAAAGGTAAATACAGCGGTGGAGCGGATAGCTCCGGCTCTCTGGTCAAGGGACTTATTGTCGTCATGGGCATTCTGGTACTGTTTTCCCTGGGGCTGCGGCTGGTGATTGGAAGTGCCGGCAGTGGCCAGCCCCAGCTGGAGGCCACCACCGTCCCCACCGTAGAGGAGCCGGTAACCCTCCCGAGCATCCCAGAAGATACCCAACCGGAAAAGCAGTCCCTTTGGAACCGGCTGTTCGGCTCTAAAAAGTCAGAGGTCACCACCCAGCCGGAGGAAACGGAAGCATCAGAAGCCACTGGCGTTGTCGCCCAGGCAACCATTGCCGTCACCGGCGACATTCTCATGCACCTGCCGGTGACCAACACCGGCCTGCGCAGCGACGGAACCTATAATTTCGATTCCATCTTTCAGTACTTAACTCCCTATTCCAGCGCGGCGGATTATTCCGTTGCCAACCTGGAAACCACCCTGGCCGGTTCCGACATGGGCTATAAATACTCCGGCCACCCCGCCTTCAATACCCCGGATGCCATTGTGGATGCTTTGAAGAATGCAGGCTTTGATATGCTCCTGACAGCCAACAACCACTGCTACGACACCAGTGAATACGGCTTCCTGCGCACAATAAAGACGGTCAAAAGCAAGGGGCTCACGCCTCTGGGCACCCGGGAAAATGCCGCTGACCCGGCCTATAGCGTACAGAACATTGGCGGCATTCAGGTTGGAATGGTGTGCTACTCCTATGAGGGGCAGCCGGAAAATCCCACTCCCGGAGTCGTGTATATGAATCAGAACGCGCTGAGTGCAAACTGCTCCTCCCTGATTAACGCCTTTATCCCCACCAATCTGGAGCCTTTCTATCAGCAGGTGCGCCAGCAGCTGGCACAGATGAAGCTGGCAGGTGCCGAGGCCACCGTCATGTTCATCCACTGGGGTGATGAATACCAGACCTCCCCCAACGCTATCCAGCAGGAGATTGCCCAGCAGCTATGCGACATGGGCTTTGATGTGATTGTGGGCGGCCATCCCCACGTCATTCAGCCGGTGCAGCTGCTGTCCAGCCGCACCAATCCCGACCACAAAACCGTCTGCGTCTACTCCACCGGCAACGCCGTTTCCAACCAGCGCATTGCAGAAATGAACCTGAAAACCGGCCACACCGAGGACGGAATGCTGTTCTCCTTCACGCTGAACAAGTATGCTGACGGCACGGTGGAATTGGAGGATGCCAATATTCTCCCCTGCTGGGTGGATTTGCGGACGACAAACGGCAAACAATACGTCATCATCCCCCTGGATGCCGCGCTGCAAAGCCAGTGGCAAACCACCTTTGGCCTGACAGACGAGGCATATGAAAATGCCATCAAATCCTACGACCGCACCCAAGCGCTGGTGGGGACAGGAATCGCCCAGGTGCAGGAATATCTTGCCGGTCAAAAACAGCAGCGGGAGGGTACTTCCCTCGCCGCCGCGTGAGCAGGAGGTAATTCATGAAAAATTTCTGGTATCGTCTGCTGTCCGCCCTGAAAATTATTGTTGTGATGCTGCTGATTGGCGCAGCTACGCTCAGCATCGTCTTTGCCTGGGGCTATTTTCAACATTCCCGGCAGCCCTCGACTGAGGTCAGCATTCCCACGATTCCCGCGACCGAGCCGCCCACAGATCCGCCCACCGAACCCCCTACAGAGCCGCCGGAACCGGAGCACGTGATTTCCCGGGCAACCATCGGTGCCACCGGCGACTTGCTGATGCATATGCCGGTGATTGACACGGCACGGCAGGCGGACGGAAGCTATAATTTTGACTATATTTTCCGGTATTTGCAGGAATATACGAATGCCGCCGACTTTGCCGTTGCCAACCTGGAAACCACCCTGGCCGGTGCCGCCAGAGGCTACAGCGGCTACCCCAATTTTAATTGCCCGGACGAAATCGTGGACGGGGCCCGCAACGGCGGCTTTGATATGCTGCTCACCGGCAACAACCACAGCTATGACACCGGCGAAAGCGGCTTTTTCCGCACCATCGAAACCGTGCGCAGCAAGGGGCTGCAAACGTTGGGCACCATGCTAAACGGGGATGAACCGAAGTATGCCATTGAAGACATTAACGGCATTAAGGTTGGAATGCTCAGCTACACCTATCAGGGCAGGCCGGATAACGGCTACGCCAATCGGGTGTACCTCAACGGTCTGCTGCTGCACGAAGGGGCAGAAAACGTGGTGAACACCTTCATCCCCAATAACCCGGCGCCATTCTATGCCGAAGTGGAAAGCTATATTCAGCAAATGCGCAGTGAGGGCGCTGAGGCGCTGGTCATTTTCCTGCACTGGGGCGTGGAATATGCCCTGACACCGGTGGCACACCAGACCCAGATTGCCCAGAAGCTGTGCGACTTGGGCATTGATGTGATTGTGGGCGGTCATCCCCATGTGGTGGAGCCGGTGGCGCTGCTGACCAGCACCGTTGACCCCGACCACAAAACCGTATGCCTCTACTCCATGGGCAACGCCGTTTCCAACCAGCGGGCAAACGTCATGAAGAGCCAGCCCAACGGCTACACCGAGGACGGCGTATGGTTCACCATGACCTTCTGCAAATACTCCGACGGAACGGTTTATCTGGAAGACGTGAACCTGATTCCCACCTGGGTTTATCTTCGCACCACCAACGGACGGCGCTATGACATTCTCCCCCTGGATGAAGCAACCCAAAGCCAGTGGGCGCAGCTTTATGACCTTCAGGATGTCACCGTCAGTGCCGCCCAGCGCTCCTTCAACCGCACCATGAGCATCGTTGGGGAGGGACTGGCAGAATCCCGGCAATACCTGGCCAGTGCCCAGGAGGAGCGGGATGCCAATTATCTGGCTGCCCTCATGGAGCAGCTGTACGGCAACGAAGCCGCATAATAAAAAGCGTCCCCGATGAAAGGATTTTCTCCAATCATCGGGGGCTTTTTTGAAAATCAAGTTTCTTCCTGCTCTGCCAGGTGCTTGGCAAGGCACTGGGTCACCGCTGCACAGCGATGGGCAGCGATGGACTCAAAGGTGGGGTAGTCCATCTCGGCGGAGTTGTCTGCCTTGTCGGAGATGGCACGGAGAATCACATAAGGAACTCGGTTGCGGTAAGCCGTTTGGGCAATGGCAGCGCCCTCCATCTCGGTACACAGGGCACTGGTAATGGAAATAATCCGCTCCTTCACTTCCCTGCTGGCAACGAACTGGTCGCCGCTGGCAACTCTGCCAATCTTGGTGTGACCGGGGTTGACCCCCTCTGCCGCCGCAAAGGCATAGGCCATCAAAGCGTCATCCGCCGGGAAGCTGGTCACATCCATCTGGGGCACCTTGCCCATGGGATAGCCAAAGGCGGTGGCATCCATGTCATGATACATGGCATCCCGGCTGACCACCATATCCCCAATGTCCAGGTCATTGCACAAAGAGCCGGCAATGCCGGTGTTCACCAGGTGGGTCACGTCAAACAGGTCACACAGAATCTGGGCGCACAGCGCCGCATTGACCTTGCCGATGCCGCACTGCACCACCGTCACAGGCAGTCCTTCCAGAACGCCATCATGGAAGACGCTGCCTGCAATTTCTTTTTCCGTTTTCTTTTCCATCAGGTGCAGCAGGGTTTCAATTTCCTCCTGCATGGCACCGATAATTCCAAGTTTTGTCATCGAATCTCTCCCATCATTTGATGCTTTGCAAACCATCGTACAGTTCATTAAAGGATTTTTTCCCCTTGCAGCGGCCAAAGGACAGCTCCCGGTTGTTGCCGAACTCCAGCAGGAAGCACTTCGTCAGCTCCTCCACCGTTTGCTCCAGGGTGGTGAAAAATTGCTGGTAGGCAAAATTGCTGGCCGGGCTGCCCTCCTCGAAGGCGTTAATAATCAACGATTCCGTTACCTGATCCAGGGGGTACATTTTCAGGTGCATCAGCTCGTGACAAATGACCTCCTCCAGATTCTCCTGCTTGGGGTTGGCGGCATTCAGCAGAAACACTGCCTTTTTATCCTCGCAGTCAATCTTAAAATCCCCGGTCTTTCGCCAGGTTGGGTCTTCCACAAATTCCAGCTTCACATCCCAATCCGGGACAATTCTCAGCTTCCGGCAGTATTTTTCAAAAATCGCTGTCAATCCCGATTTGTCCATATTGCTTCTCCCGCCAAATTTCCAAAATCACGGCTGTCTGGCAGTTTCTTCCAAGAAGAACAGCCCCTCTGTTACGTTGACAAATATTGCGCTTTCCTTCAAAACGTACTGCTTACCCTTATAAAATACGGTGTTATTGTTGGCTGCAACCACCATATCCGTCCCATCTTTCAGGTGGTAGGTATAGGTGACCAGCGGCTCGGTTGTATCCTTGGATTTTTTGAACACATCATATTTCAGCGTATTGAGCATATTGATGCACCGCTGCACGTCCTCTGCGTCCGACACTTCCTTCCCTTCCGGCGACAGGGACGGGTAGGCAACGGTGACCGATGCCACCTTGTCGTCCAGGGGCAGGAACACCAACCAACAGCCGTCCAAGGCAATCTTGATGCCCGTGGTAAGAATCATGCAAGCCGCAACGCCCAAAAGGAATCGCAGCGCTTCTTTCAGTGTCTTTTTCATGGGATGCCTTTCTGAATGTCCACTTTTCTGCCCCAATGTCCACTTTCAATGTCCACTTTTCCGCTTCAATGTCCACTTTTTTAGTTTTCAATGTCCACTTTTGGGTCTCTCACTCCGGGTAAACCAGTCTTTCGGGGGTGATGTTTTCCAGCAGGGCTGCATAGCGTCTGCCCCAGAAATTTGCCATATTGAGGTTCATGTCCAGGTAGTTGCCGCAATCCTTGGGGGATGCACCGGGCACTTCGCCCCGGTAGTCCCGGATAAAGCGGAAGCAGTCCAGCACCAGGGGCAGCACATCCCGGGAGTTGTAGTCCCCCGCCAGCAGCAGATAAAAGCCGGTGCGGCAGCCCATGGGTCCAAAGTAAAGCACCTTGTCCTTCCACTGGGGGTCGTTGCGCAGATAGGTGGCAGCCAAATGCTCGATGGTGTGCACCTCGGCGGTGTTCATCACCGGCTCCTCGTTGGGGCTGGTCAGGCGCAGGTCAAAGGTGGTGACGGTTTCAGCGCCCACCTTGTCCTTGCGCGAGACGTAAACGCCGGGCTGCAATTTCAGATGGTCAATGGTAAAGCTGGTGATTTTTTCCATATCAAATTCCTCTCCGTATCATCGATGGGTTCAATCATACCACGTTTTCCCCCGCTTTTCAAGTCGCATCCCCGGGAAAAAGCCACAGCGGAACCCAGTGGGCCCCGCTGCATTTTGGTATTGAATTTTATACAAGCGCTGCCAAACCGTATCGCAGAATGCAGGTGGTGATGATGCCCCATTTACGCTCTTGGGTTGCCGCCCTCAGAAGGTTCTGTCGGAAATGGAATCCACAACCTGCTTGTTGATTTTTGCGGAATAGCAGAATCTGGACCGGTAGACCTCTGTAAACAGCAAATCCAGCATAAACATATGCGCCAGCTTCGAGGGGGATGCCCCCTCTTGCAGCGGCGGTTCATAGCCGCCGCAAAGAAGCACCACGTCCATATGCTCCGTCATGGGGGAATTGAGATACTGGGTGATGCCAATGGTTCTGCATCGGTTCTCATGAGCACGCTTTGCAACCTCCACCATCTCCTTGCTTGCGCCGGAATAGGAGATGAACAGCGCCACATCATGCTCATTCAGAGTGGAGGCCGCCATGGCCTGCATGGTGGCATCGGAGAGGCAATAGACATTCGGCATGATGTGCAGGAATTTATACATTCCCTCCATCGCCGTCAGAGAAGATCCGCCGATCCCGAAAAAGCGCACCTGGTCGGAGTCCAGAATCAGCTCGGCAGCCTTTCGCAGTGCTTCCTCATCCACCATTGCCGCCGTCTCCCGAACCGGCGAGAGATAGCTCTGCAAAACCTTCTGAACCATCACCGTCATGGTATCCTTCCGAGAAACCTGCCCGAGCAGCATCTCGGCATCTGCCTCCTCGCTCTGCTTTGGCTCTGCGGAATCGTGAATGCTCAGCGTCAGCTGAATCTTAAAATCCTGATACCCCTTCAATCCCAGCGCCTTGCAGAATCTGGAAACCGTGGTCAGGCTGACATCACAGGCATCTGCCAAGTCA
Source organism: uncultured Eubacteriales bacterium (assembly GCA_900549705.1). Lineage (GTDB taxonomy): Bacteria > Bacillota > Clostridia > Oscillospirales > Oscillospiraceae > Faecousia. Next base: position 14,490 of record URPI01000006.1, on the reverse strand, counting down.
TTGATGGACAAGAAGCGCGCCGTCTTGAATTCCCGAAGAATATAGTCCGCAACCTTCTTCTCCCCCTTGGTCAGGGAGGGGTAGATGGACTGAATATTCAGCAAGAACGTATTTTGTGTCGTATTGGGCACAGTGATACCTCCAAATAAGCAACTCCCCGGGGCATCCGAGGGGAAAAAGCCGCAGAATTTCTTTTTTGTTCATTATACTCCTCGTATTTCGATATTGCAAGGGCATCATTTGCCTCACGTCACAAAAAAGACGAATATTTTCGTAATAAATCCATCGGCGCAGGATTTTCTCAATTCAAAATCATGCGCTGATTGGTGCAATTCGGCCATCGCAGCCAGTGGACAAGGAATGTCCGGGAAACCTCCCAAACGCAATCCTCTGCCCCCGCCGCCGTTACTTGACCGCACCGGCGGACATTCCCTTGATTAAGGATTTTTGCACCATCAGATAAATGATGACTGCCGGGATGATGGAAATAATCGTTCCAGTCATCACCATTTCCCAGGGCGTTTGATTGTCAATCAGCCGGGATATGCCCACGGTAACGGGGGTATACTGTGCGCTGCGGGTCAGCAGCATGGGATACAGATATTGTCCCCAGCCCGAGAAGAAGGACAGGCCGAATGCCGTGCCGATGCCGGGCAGCACCAGCGGGAGAATCACCCGAAACAGCGCCTGTAGACGGGTGCAGCCGTCAATGGTGGCTGCCTCCTCCAGCGCAATGGAGACGCTGTCAAAGAAGCTTTTCATCAGCAGCGTGGGAAATGCCATCGACGTGGCAACCACCACAATAATCACGCCGAAATAGCTATCGTACATCCCGATTTTCTTGAGCATCAAAAAGACGGGCACCACAATTACAACCTGGGGCAGCACCTGGGTCAGCAGCAGCACGCCGGAATAAAATCCCTTACCGCGAAACCGGAAGCGGGACAGCGCATAACCGGTGAACACTGCCAGAACCACATTGATGACGGCAGTGCTCAGCGCATAAATAAAGGTTGCCTTCAAATAGCTCCCCATTTCAATGCGCTTGAAAATCTCCGCATAGTTTTTCCATTCCCAGTCTGTGGGGAACAGGAAATTCTTGCCCAGATTTTCATATTTCGTCAGGGATGCCACAAATGCGGTATACAGCGGAAGCAGCGTAAACAGCACCCAAATGAGAATCACCGCATAGCGGACGGTGGTTCCGATGCGTCTTCTTTGTGTCATTGTCAGGTTCATTCAATGCCACCTCTTTGTTCAATCTTCCGCTTGGCATAGCTGAGCAGAGACAACACCACCAGCAAGCACAGCGAAATGGCACAGGCGGTGCCCAGATTGTCCTGCTGGAACGCTTTGGCATAGATTTCCAGCGCCACCAGCTGCGTCCCCCGTGCAGGGCCGCCTCCAGTCAGGACGTTGACAGCATCGAAAATCTGCATGGTCCATGCGGTGACAATCAGCGTTGTTGTCAGCAGCACCGGCATGATATGAGGCAGGGTGATGCTGAAAAAGCGCTGCAAGGGGTTAACGCCATCCAGCGCCGCCGCTTCGTAGATGTCCTCAGGAACGGTCTGCAACGCCGACAGCAAGGACATAATCATGAACGGCGTTCCCTGCCAGATGCGGACAACCACGCACACAGCAAGCGCCTTGTGCGGCTCCGACAAAAAGCTGATATTTTTCTCAATCAGTCCCAGCGCCATCAGCAGCTGATTGAGAAAACCGAACTGGGCATTGAGAACCCAGCGCCACATGGTTGCGGCAAATGCCTGGGGAACCACCCAGGGGATGATGACAATCGCCCGGAAAATGCCCAGCCCCTTCAGGGGCTTATCCAGCACCAGCGCCATAATGGTTCCAAAAAACACAACACCGGAAACGCCAAAGAAGACATAAATCAGTGTCACCTTCACGCTGCGAAAAAATTTCGGGCTGGTCAGGTATTTGAAGTTTTTAAATTGATTCCACCCCTTGTACCCCTGAATGATGTTGGAGTCGCCAAGAGAATACCGAATCAGATTAAAGATAGGGATTGCCAGAATGAAAATAAAAAGCACAATCGTCGGTACCAGATAAATATAAGGTTCTATCTCTCTGCCAATGCGACGGGCTTCTTTGTTCCGTTTCATGATTTCACCTCTTGCAGTTGAATCGCATTAAGGGGCTCTCTGCCTGGTGCAGAGAGCCCCAGGGACTGCACCGCACAAAAGCCGCCTCGCCAGGCCGTGCGGTACTGCCCGAAAAGTAAGGAGGGTTATTCGTAAATTTCGCCGTGTTCCTCTGCAATGTTCTCCCAAGTCTGTTCCGGTGTCTGGTCGCCCATCAGCAGCAGCTGGAGCTGTTCTCCGGTAACGGTCCACAGGGCATTGGTTTTCACACAAACGCCTTCGGCATAGCTTGTTTCCATACCGGCGACAATGTCCTTCATATAGTCGGCGGTGTACAGCGCAGCAGCGGACTTGGTAATGGGCACAGAACCGTAGGCCTCGTGGGCGTACTGGCTGTCGGTATCCATCAGGAAACGCAGGAGCGTCCAGGCTTCGTCGGGATGCTCACAGTTGGTGGGAATGAACCAGCCGCCAATATTGATTGCGGTAGACTGCACGCCGCTGGCACCCGCAGGCAGCGCCGCCACACGGATTGTGCCATCAGATAGCTGATCGCCCACCTGGTTTGCCATATTGTAAAGGTCCAGAACAATGGCAACCTTGCCGTCACGCATCAGGGTGCGGCAGTCAAAGCGGTTGTACTCCACATACCCCTCCTGGGCGTAGGCCGTCAAATCCTGAAGCAGGGTCAAGGTGTGGATGGCTGCCTCTTTATTCTCCTCAGCGTCATAGACATAGCGATTGGTGGCAGCGTCCCAGGCAGAGCCGCCGATTTCGGTAGTAAACAGAGACTCAAAGACGAAGCTGGTTTCGCCGCCGGTGGGCGCTGCATACATTCCCATGGGGGTAATGCCATCAATGGCGCTCAGCGCCTTGCAATCATCCAGCAGTTCCGCCCAGGTTTTGGGGGGATTCTCCGGGTCCAGACCGGCCTGCCGGAACAGCTCCGCATTGTACCACATAATCAGGCTGGAGCCGCCGCAGGGAATCATCAGTTGCTTGCCGTCGTACTGACCGGCCTCCAGCATGGCAGGATAAATATCTTCCTTCAGGGCATCGTCCACATACCCGGTCAAATCCAGAACCTTGCCCTTTTCGTACAGGTCAAAAACCGTTGCGGGCAGATGGTACATCACGTCCGGCAGCGTATCGGATGCTGCCCAGGTCTGCACCGACTGGGTTGCGTCGCTCCAACCCAGATCCTGCATATTCACCTTAATATTGGGATGCTCCGCCTCGAATTTCTCAATCAGTGGATCAAAGATGCCGTGCAGAACCTCCGGGGTTCCGGTGCGAACCAGGGTGACGGTGACAACATCCTCTGCCGCTGCGGGTGTCCAGGCTGCAAGGGAACAGATCATGCAAAGCGCCAAAATACAAGCTAACATCTTTTTCATCTGATTTCTTCTCCTTTGTGTTTGTAATGTGGTGTTGAGCTGCATCCCCCTCCGGGGACATTGACTGCATTGTCAGAATTGATGCTTAAAACCGCCGCGGCTGCACATCATTTTCAACAACGCAAACCTTTGTCGTCATCATAATATCATGCACTATGCCGAATGTCAATATGTTAAAAATAATTTTTATTATTTTTAAATAAATGTTGTAATTCTTTTTTTATGTGTTATAATAGCAAAGGAGATGCAGGAGAACCCCTATTTCCCGCCCACGCCGCATCTGCCCCGGGCAATCCATAAATTCCTATGTCTCTTTGAAAGGAGCTTGAAGAAAATGAATGACCATGCCCCCTTTGTGAACCTGAGAGTCGGTGTCGGAAAATTCTATTACGGCAGCGGCTGCATCCGTGTGCTATCCGAGGAAGTCACCCGCCTGGGCGGAAAGCCCTTCGTGATTGGCGGCCCCACCACCACCCCCCTGGTGATGAATCTGGTGCATGACAGCTTTTCCGCCGCCGGGATTACCCCGGTTGTGCGCATCCATACCGGTGCCTGCTCCCGCAGCTGGGCAAAAACCTATCAGCAGGAAGCGCGGGAACTGGGCTGCACCGTTATTCTGGGCATCGGCGGCGGCAAATGCCTGGATTTGGCAAAATGCACCGCAACCTTCGCCAACCTGGATTTGATTTGCGTCCCCACTTCTGTCGCCACCTGCGTCGCCTCCTCCTCCGTGTGCATCATGTACCATAACGACGGCACGCCCGACGGTTCCGTTGCCATGCACAAAGAGGTGGATGTGGTCATTGCGGATACCCAGGTTATCGCCACTGCCCCCAAGCGCACCCTGGCTGCCGGTATCTTTGATTCCATCGCCAAGCTCCCGGAGGTCGTACATAACGTAAAAATCGAAAATTATCAGGACTGTGACCTAGAAAAATATATCTGCACCATCAATTCCAAGGGAATTTATGAATTTCTGATGGGAGAAGGCCGGAATGTCTATGACAATGGGCTATCTTCCGGGCGGATGACCGATGTGATTCTCACCAACCTGCTGCACACCTCCGTTGTCAGCGGTTTCTCCTGCGGTGTCAACCAGCTGGCGCTGGCACATGGTCTTTATGACTGCGTCCGCCGCAGCTTTACCAAGGAGGCTGCTCATATGCTTCACGGCGAAATTGTCGCCCTGGGCGTGCTGATGCAGCTGAAATTTAATGAAATGGATGCCAGCTATATCTCTGACGTCCGTGCCCTCATGGAGCATATGCAGCTGCCCGTCACGCTCACCCAGCTGGGCATCACCCCCTCTGCGGAAAATCTGAACATCCTGATGGACTATCTGATTCCCGCTACGGCACTGACCCAGGATGACCGCCCCAGACTGCAAACGGCTCTGGATTTAATCGTTTAATCCCTACACTCCCTTTTCAAGCGGAAACCACCGATGGAACTTGCTCCACCGGTGGTTTTCGTTTTTATTCTTTATAGGATAGGCAGCAGGATTCCAGCACCAGCTTCAGCGCCTCCTCAATGGCAGCCTGGCGCACCGCCTCCCGGTCACCTGCGAAGCAGAAATGCCGGGAGAAGTTCTTACGTTCATCGCAATAGCCGATGTACACCGTCCCCACCGGGTTTCCAAATTCATCCCCGCCGGGGCCTGCCAGACCGGTGACAGACACGGCAACGTCCGCTTGCAGCGCCTGTCTTGCACCCCTTGCCATGGCCTCCGCCACCGGGGCGCTGACGGCACCCACCGTTTCCAGCAGCCCTTCGTCAACCCCCAAAAGGTGATGCTTGACCCAGTTGGTATAGCTGATGATGCCGCCCTTATAGACGCTGGAGCTGCCGGGCACCGCCGTCAGCGCTGCTCCGATGCCGCCGCCGGTGCAGCTTTCCGCCGTCACCAGGGTTCTTCCTTCCAGTGCCTTCAGCACCTCACAGCAGCGCTTCATCATGGTAAGAGACCTTAATCTTCTCTACCCCTTCCAGCGCCCGGGCAATCAGCTCCTGCCGATTCAGATTCCGCTCGGCGTTCAGCACCTGACCCAGGGTGGGCTTGGTCTTGGGATGCTTGGGGGTAAAGACAGTGCAGCAGTCCTCATAGGGCAGGATGGAGGTATCCAGCGTGCCGATGCGCCGGGCGATGGTGACAATCTCCTCCTTGTCCATGCCCACCAGTGGCATGAAAATGGGAATGTCCACCACTGCGCCGGTGACAGCCATGGCTTCCATGGTCTGAGAAGCCACCTGACCCAGGTTTTCGCCGGTGACCAGCGCCCCGCAGCCGTCCTGCTTGGCAATGGCGGCGGAAATTTCCATCATAAACCGGCGCATAATCAGGGTGAAGAATTCCTCAGGGCAATTGTCCCGAATGGCCTCCTGAATCTCGGTGAAGGGCACCACGTTGACGGTCATCTTGCCGGAATAGCGGGTGACCAGCCGTGCCAGCTCCAGCACCTTGTCCTTGGCCAGCTGGGAGGTATAGGGATAGGAGAAGAAGTGAACCGCCTCAATCTCCACGCCCCGCTTGGCAATCATATAGGAGGACACCGGGGAATCGATGCCGCCGGACAGCAGGCACATGGCTCTGCCGCCCACGCCGGTGGGCAGACCGCCGGCACCCGGCTCCGCGGGTCCATGGACATAGGCTGCAAAGTCCCGCACCTCCACATACACCGTGTACTCTGGATGGTGCACATCCACCAGGGTGTTGGGGTGTGCCTCTGCCAGCCGACCGCCAATCTCCTGGGAGATGGCAATGGAGTTCAGGGGAAACTGCTTATCAGAGCGCTTGGACTCCACCTTAAAGGATTTGGCGCTGTCCAGGTCGTCCCCCAGGTAGGCTTCACAGGCATCAAAAATAGCATCCAGGTTCTTTTCGCAGGGGCGGCAGCGGCACAGGGACACCACGCCGAAAATGCTGTGGCAGGCTTCCCATGCGCCCTCCAAATCCGCCATTTCGTCCTGAGGCTCCACATACACCGTGGACTGCATGATATACACATCGAAATTGCCGTAATGCTTCATTCTCCGCCGGACATTCTGGCGCAGGCGGCTTTCAAACTGGCGCTTGTTGCCGCCCTTGAGCACAATCTCGCCCAGCTTCATCAAAAAAATCTCGTTCATGGGGTATTCCTTTCAGATGATAGATTGAATAAGGCTATTATAACGAATTTATGCCATTTTGCAAGGCAAAATAAATAAGCAGCCCCGCAATGCCTGACAGCAAGCATTGCGGGGCGCGCTCATTCAAATATTACACAATGCCCTGGGCGTTCATGGCATCGGCAACCTTCAGGAAACCGGCGATATTGGCACCGGCCACATAGTTGCCCTCCATGCCATAGGCCTTGGAGGCATCATCGATGTTGTGGAAGATGTTCACCATGATGTCCTTCAACTTGGCATCCACTTCCTCAAAGGTCCAGCTCAGGCGCTGAGAGTTCTGGGTCATCTCCAGTGCGGAGGTTGCCACGCCGCCGGCGTTGGAGGCCTTGCCGGGGCAGAACAGGATGCCGCTGTCCTGGAAATACTTGGTGGCATCCAGGGTGGTGGGCATATTGGCACCCTCCGCCACGGCGAAGCAGCCGTTCGCCACCAGGGTCTTGGCATCTTCCAGATTCAGCTCATTCTGGGTGGCACAGGGCAGCGCCACATCGCACTTGGTGGTCCAAACGCCCTTGCCCTCATGGTAAACGGAGTTGGGACGCGCCTTGGCATACTCGGTCAGGCGGGCACGCTTGACCTGCTTCACTTCAATCAAGGTTGTCACGTCGATGCCATCGGGGTCATACACCCAGCCGGTGGAGTCGCTGCAAGTCACCGGCTTTGCGCCCAGCTGCCATGCCTTTTCAATGGCATAGGTTGCCACGTTGCCGGCACCGGATACCGCCACGGTCTTGCCCTTGAGGTCGTGACCGTTGCAGCGGAGCATTTCATCGGTCAGGTACAATAGGCCATAGCCGGTAGCCTGGGTACGCGCCAGGGAGCCGCCGTAGCTCAGCCCCTTGCCGGTAAGCACACCTTCATACAGGTCGCGGATGCGCTTATACTGGCCAAACAGATAGCCAATCTCTCTGCCGCCTACGCCGATGTCACCGGCGGGCACATCGGTATCCGCACCGATATATTTGCACAGCTCTGTCATGAAGCTCTGGCAGAAGGCCATAACCTCCCGGTCGGACTTGCCCTTGGGGTCGAAGTCTGCACCGCCCTTGCCGCCGCCGATGGGCAGACCGGTGAGGGAATTCTTAAAGGTCTGCTCAAAGCCCAGGAACTTGAGAATGCTCAGGTTGACGCTGGGATGGAACCGCAAGCCGCCCTTGTAGGGTCCAATGGCGCTGTTGAACTGGACACGGTAGCCGTTGTTGACCTGCACCTGCCCCTGGTCATCTATCCAGGGCACCCGGAACAAAACGACACGCTCAGGGGTAGTCAGCCGTTCCAGCAACGCATTTTTCCGAAAGGCATCCTCGTTCTTTTCAATGACGGCGGAAAGAGATTCCAGAACCTCGGTGACAGCCTGGATAAATTCAGGCTGATTGGGATTCTGCTTCTTTACGCGCTCCAGCACTTCATTAACATAGCTCATGGTTCAAGCACTCCTTTGTACTCTTCGTTTATTCGGCAGGAAAACATTGCACATACGAAACACAAATGTTCTTCATCTGCGTATTAACAATGGTCATTGTACCAGAAATCTCCTTACAATGCAATCATTTTTTGCAAGTTTTTTATTTCAACTTGCAGAATGGTTCAAAATCTCCACAACCGCAGCAGGTTTCGGCATTGTTTTTGTAATACTATACAGATTGTTATGCAAGCCGCCCGGCAGACCACAGGGGCGGCCGATCGTCGCCCGCAGCCCCGGATTTCAGGAAGCACCTTGTTGAGCAGCACACCCCCTACAGGGCGTTTTCTAATCCGCCGCCCCTACAGAATGCGAAGACAGAGGCGGCATAAAACTCCGTCTCTGTCTTTCTGACTTATTTTAGTATGCAATGCCCCAGTAGACCATCTTATTGGCGGGCTTGCCGCAGCAGGCGCACACGTCGCCCAGGTGCTCCTGCTGGAAGGGGATGCAGCGGGAGGACATCCCTGCCACTTCCTTCATCTTCAGCTCACAAGCCAGGTCTCCGCACCACATGGTCTTGACAAAGCCGCCGTTCTTCTCTTGCAGTTCTTTGGCTTCTTCCAGACTATGAGCTTCATAGATATGGTCGTCCAGATTCTTTTTTGCACGCTCGTACATTCCCTTCTGAACCAGCTCCAGCTGTTCCTTGGCGGCTGCCTCCAGCTCGTCCAGGCTGACCACAACCTTCTCCCGGTCGGTACGGCGCACCAGCACACACTGGTTGTTTTCCAGGTCACGGGGACCGCATTCCACCCGCAGAGGCACACCCTTCATCTCGTACTCGGCGCACTTCCAGCCCATGGAGTTATCGGAATCGTCCACCTTCACCCGGAATCCGGCGTTCACCAGACGCTCTTTCAGCCGCGCCGCCGCTTCCAGAACGCCGGGCTTGTGCTGGGCAACAGGCAGAATCACAATCTGGATGGGTGCAACCTTGGGGGGCAGCACCAGACCATTGTTGTCGCCGTGGGTCATGATGATGCCGCCAATCAGCCGGGTGGAAACACCCCAGGAAGTCTGGAAGGGGTTGGTGCGCTGGTTGTTCTTATCGGTGAAGGTAATGTCAAAGGCCTTTGCAAAGCCGTCACCGAAATAGTGGGAAGTACCGGCCTGGAGTGCCTTGCGGTCGTGCATCATGCACTCCACGGTATAGGTTGCCTCAGCACCGTTGAACTTCTCCTTATCGGTCTTCTGGCCGCGGGTGACCGGCATAGCCAGCACATTTTCGCAGAAATCGGCATACAGATTCAGCATCTGCTCCGTGAACGCCTTGGCCTCCTCGGCGGTGGCGTGCATGGTGTGCCCTTCCTGCCACAAAAACTCCCGGTGGCGCAGGAAGGGGCGACTGGTTTTCTCCCAGCGCAGCACGCTGCACCACTGGTTATACTTCATGGGCAGGTCACGGTGGGACTGAATCACCTGGGCGAAGTGGTCGCAGAACAGTGTCTCGGAAGTGGGACGGATGCAGTAGCGCTCCTCCAGCTTCTCGTTGCCGCCCATGGTCACCCAGGCGCACTCGGGAGCGAAGCCCTCCACATGGTCTTTCTCCTTTTGCAGCAGGCTCTCAGGAATCAGCATGGGCATATACACATTCTGAACGCCCACCTTTTTAAATTCTGCATCCATAATATGCTGCATATTCTCCCAGATGGCATAACCATAGGGGCGATAAACAAAGATGCCCTTCATGGAAGTGTAGTCAATCAGCTGTGCCTTCTTGCACACATCGGTGAACCACTGGGCAAAATCCACCTCCATATCGGTAATCTGCTCAACCTTTTTATCTTTGGCCATTTTCTTTCCTCCCGGTATTGCAAAACCCACAGTGCGGGTTTCAAAAATAACTTATTTCAATGTATTATACCATAGCTGTCAAGGGTTTGTACAGTATTATAAAAAGGAAAATCCGGCAAAATTCCATTGCAGCCTTTCCCCGCCTTGCACTTTTCATCAATTCGTGTTACTATATGAAAAACAAATGCTAAAAGAGGTGCGCTATGAAATCCATTCGTGAGATTTATAAAATCGGCAAAGGCCCCAGCTCCTCCCACACCATGGGGCCGGAGCGGGCGGCAAAGCTGTTCCGGTCTGAGCACCCGGAGGCAGATGCCTTTCGGGTAATTCTCTATGGCTCTCTGAGCAAGACCGGCATCGGTCACGGCACCGATCGGGTGCTGCGGGAGACTCTGGCTCCCCTGCCCGCTGAAATCGTTTTTTCCGAGGAGCAGCTGCCGAATTCCCATCCCAACACCCTGGATTTCATTGCCCTGAAGGACGGCTGTGAGCTGGCACAGCTGCGGGTGGAATCCATCGGCGGCGGTGACATCCGCATTCCCGGTCGGAAGGACGATGACCGGGAGGAAATTTATGTGGAGCATTCCTTTGCGGAGATTGCTGATTTCTGCAAGTGGCGTTATATCCACACCCTCAGCGACTATGTGGAGCTGAACGAGGGGCCGGAAATCTGGGACTTTTTAATGGAAGTATGGCAGGTCATGAAGCGCTCCATTGACGAGGGACTGTCTGCCTCCGGCGTGCTGCCCGGCGGGCTGAACGTGCAGCGGAAGGCTAAATTTCTGTATGAGCAAACACCGGATGCCGACATTCCGGCACTGAACGAATTTCAGCAGATTGCCGCCTTTGCCTATGCCGTGGCAGAGCAGAACGCAGACAACGGCACCATCGTCACCGCTCCCACCTGCGGTGCCTGCGGCGTGGTGCCCGCCGTGCTGAAATATGCCCAGGTGACCCGAGGCTTTACAGACGAGCAGATTTGCCGGGGACTGGCAACGGCAGGCGTGATTGGCAACCTGACCAAGAGCAACGCCTCTATTTCCGGCGCGGAATGCGGCTGTCAGGCAGAAATCGGCACTGCTTGCTCCATGGCGGCTGCCGCTCTGGCAGAGCTGTACAACCAGAATCTCGACCAGGTGGAATACGCCGCCGAGGTTGCCATGGAACATCACCTGGGTCTGACCTGTGACCCCATCTGCGGACTGGTGCAAATTCCCTGCATTGAGCGCAACGCCGTTGCCGCTATGCGTGCCATGAACGCCTGCAACCTGAGCTATTTCCTCACCGGCTCCCGGAACATCAGCTATGACATGGTGTGCCGTGCCATGCACGAAACCGGCATCAATCTCAGCACCCGCTTCCGGGAAACCAGTGAGGGCGGCCTGGCAAGGCTGTATGCCCGGAGACAGAACGGCAACGCCGTCAGATAATGACGCTGCGAACCCGGTACGAATCCATTGGTTTCTGAACCTCCCCGATTCATTACCGCTCAAAAGCCATTTTTCACACGTCAACCGTAGGGACGGCTGCAGGTGCCCGTAACATAAGGATTTTTCGATAGCAGCTCATTGAATGGTACAGCATCCAACCCTGTACCAATTCAGTCAAACACTCTGTCCCGTCAGCTGGCGGGCGGCTAGTAGCCGCCCCTACGGATGGAGCACAACATCCGATGAAGGAGACCGCATGGATCTAAAAAATCTCACCACATTCATTCACGTTGCCCAGCTGGGCAGCTTTACCAAGGCAGGGCAGGTACTGGGGTGTTCCCAATCCACCATTTCCTTCCAAATCCGTCAGTTGGAAGATGAGCTGGACTTCCCCCTGTTTGAGCGCATCAACCGCACGGTGGTGCTCACCGACAAGGGGCGGGAGGTACTGGCCTACGCTCAGCAGATTTCCAAAATGACCGCCGAACTGAAACACAATCTGCAATCGGACAGCGCCCGCGCCGTGCGGGTACGGATTGCCATGGCGGACTCCCTGTGCAACTCTCTGCTGGAGGACAATTTTCAGGATTTCATGCGCCGCAACCCTGGCACCAGTCTGAAAATTGTCTCCGGCGGCACGGAAGAAATGTTCCGGCTGCTGGACCACAACGAAGTGGATGCCATTTTGACCCTGGAAAGCCACATCTACAATACAGAGTATGTCATCGTCAGGGAGGAACAGGTGGAAAACCATTTTGTGGTGTCCGCCGCCTCTCCCCTGGCCGCCCGGAAAAAGATTTCCCTTGCGGATCTGGTAAAGCAGCCCTTCATCCTCACCGAAAAAGGCATGAGCTACCGGCGCTTTTTGGATGAGCAGCTGGCACAGCGTTCCCTGGAAATCATTCCGGTGCTGGAAATCGGCAATCCCCACCTGATTTGCAGCATGGTGCAGAAGGGCATCGGTGTCTCCTTCCTGCCAGACTTCGTCACTGCTCAGGCAAGGGACGAGGGGAAGCTGGTGTACCTGAACATTCCGGAAATTCAGGTGACCATCTGGAAGCAGCTGCTGCACCATCGGGACAAGTGGATTTCCCCCCAGATTGACGCGGTGCTGAAATACTGCGTGGAAAAGGAATTTCAGCTGGGATAATCTTTATATGGACTGTAAAAAATGGGATTGCCGTCACAAGCAATCCCATTTTTTGATTTCCTCGCACTCGTAGTGGTCGCCAGGTTGGCGGCCCGCAGCTGACCCTAAAAAATGGAGGGCTGCCCGGTTGGGCAGCCCTCAAGGGAAAACGATAAATTATCTGGCCTCTACATACTTGTGCAGGGTACGGCGGACAGCACCGGGACCGGCGTACAGCTCCTTGGTCATACCCTCAATCTGCTCGCCCAGACCCATGGCATACAGGTCAACGCCGAACACATCGGTACGGGCAAACAGGGTGTGCAGGCAGCTGAAGTCCTGCTCCCCTTCCTTCACTTCCAGACCGGCAACGATGGCCTGAAGCTCTGCCAGCAGCGGATCGGGAGAGGGCTCAAAGGCATTGCCGGCATCATCGATGCCCCGCAGATAGCGGGCATAGCCAGCCAGAGTCAGGGGAATCAGCACCAGGTTGGACTTGTCCAGCCCCCGCTCCTGATACTTACGCAGGGTCTCACCAAAGCGGATTGCCAGCTTCTGGCTGGTATCCATGGCGATACGCTGGGGTGCATCGGGCATGAAGGGGTTGGGCAGACGGCGGTTCAGAACGGCACCGATGAACTCATAGGGGTTCAGCACGCCGGGGTCGGTCACCACGGGCATGGCCTCGATGTAGCCAATCTTCTGAATGAAGCTGCGGATATCGTGGTCAGCCATTTCGGCAGAAATCAGGGTGTAACCCAGCATACAGCCATAGATGGACATGGCGGTGTGCAGGGGGTTGAGGCAGGTGGTAACCTTCATGGTTTCTACCATGTCAACGGTCTTGCGGTCGGTATACAGCACGCCGCCCAGTTCCAGGGGAGGACGACCGTTGGTGTAGTGATCCTCAATGACCAGGTACTGGGTCTCCTCGGCGTTGACGAAGGGAGCGGTGAAGGTATGCTTCTCGGTTTGCAGGGTGTAGTTATCCTCAAAGCCGTCGGCAGCCAGCATCTGCTGTACCTTCTCGTGGGGGCGGGGGGTAATCTTATCAATCATGGACCAGGGGAAAGTCACCTTGGTCTCATCCTGCATATACTTGAGGAAGTCGGCGGGAGCCAGACCGGTTTCCACCCACTTGTTGACATACTGCATCACACCGGCCTTGACCTTGTCGCCGTTGTGAGAGCAGTTATCCATGGACTGGATGGTCAGGGGGAGCTTACCTGCCTTGAAGCGCTCCAGCATCAGAGCGGCAACCTTGCCCATGGCCAGCACGGGGGTCAGACCCCGCTCCAGGTCGGCGGGATTCACGCCGTAGCCCTTTTCGGTGATGGTGAAGGAAATCATCTGCAAGGAGGGATTCTGGAAAATCTCCACCAGGCGCTTCCAGTCCTCAAACTGATAGTCGGCCTTCAGGCTCTCGGTAACGGAAGCAATGACCTTCTTCTCGATGGATCCGGTGGACTTCAGGGACACCAGCAGGGACAGGTTGTCATAGGGCTGGTAGGCCTTGTCGATAATCTCATAGTCAAAGCTCTCTGCCACAATCACGCCCCGGTCATACTTGCCGGAGTTCAGAGCCTCGTTGAGAATGGCAGCGGGGAAGGCACGGAAGATGTTGCCTGCGCCGAAGTGAACCCAGGTGGGCTGCTCGTGGGTCTTTGCACGAACTGCTTCAATGTCAAATTGGGGCAACTCGTAGCCCTTTTCTGCCCACTCGGGGGAAATTCCGTTTTTGATTTCAGAAAGTTTCATGTTTATTTTCCTCCTGATAGATTATTTTTCTTCATCCAGTCTGTCCAGCAAATCCCAAACGCCCAGCATATACTGAACGCCCAGGGCGCGGTCATATTTGCCATAGCCGGGGCGGCAAACGCCGGGGCCTTCCTCCCACAGCTGACGGCCATGGTCGGGGCGGATGTAGCCCTCCCAGCCGTTGTCGTGGTAAGCCTGCAGCACCTCGATGATGCCGGTCTCGCCGCAGCAATCCCGGTGG
>URPI01000005.1 GCA_900549705.1 uncultured Eubacteriales bacterium | reverse complement strand
AAGCCACTGCCCTTGCACCGTCCAATCTTCCCAGAGGCAGCAAATTATAAACGCCCTGGACAAATCCGCATAGCGCCAGCCGCGGAAACCATGGCAGCAGCAGTCCCAGTGTCAGGCTCGCCGCCGGACCAGCCAGCACGCACACCAGCTCCGCCCCCACCGGCAGCGGCGCTGCGTCCATTCTCGCTCCGCGGAAGGACAGCATCACCCCCGTAATCCTGCCCCCGCAGAGCAGCACCGCCAGGGCGTGCCCCAGCTCATGCACCATTGCCGCCAGAAAGCACGCCAATACCCACCGCAGCGGCAGCGTCAGCAGGAACAAGGCCATCAAGAAAAAGAAGCCATCGTCCGCACGGATGCGCCCCTTCATGTCCCACCTCCGCTGACTGTTCCGATTTTTTCCTCCACCCAGGCAGCCACCGTATTGAAAAAGGGGAAGAATCCCACTTTTCCCTGATGGTATCTGAAACCGAAATATACAAACGCCCCCAGCAGCAGAGCAGACAGCAGCAGTACGCCCGTCCTGTTCCCTTTCGGCAGCAGTTTGTCCATAACAATCACCTCTTAAAATACTTATGTGACGCATTTCAAATCATTCCCGTTCTGCTTTTCTGAAAAATGGCACTTAACAGGGCTTGACATTTTCCAATTTATTCACTATAATGGGGAAGCTAACGGGGTGTGGCGAAGCTTGGTATCGCGCATGGTTCGGGTCCATGAGGCCGCGGGTTCGAATCCCGCCACTCCGACCAAAAATGCCGCTTTGCGGCTCAGATGAGAGATAACAGTGTTTGCTGTTATCTCTTATTTTTTTCAGTTGCTTTCCGGATTCCCCTGAAAATTCAGAAAAACGTTGCGATTTTGATTGAAGCTTGAAAACGGTCACCCTTTCGGATGACCGTGTCATGTCTGCGTATTTTATTCAGCAATGCGCAGCCGATCTACCACCGTTTTTTGTGCCCTCCCCCTTCTCCGTTTTAATAACACCAAAATGTCACAAAAACCTCACAGGCGTAATCGCCCCCGGCTCTGCTTCCGGGCAGACCGAGGGCGATGTTTTATCACAGTTTATGGAAGATAGGCTTTCGATTTTCAAAGGTACAGACGTAGCCGTAAATGTCCTTTAGCATCTGGCAGGCTTCCTTTGTATACTGCCCCACCCGCTGGCAATTGTGGGCATCGGATCCGATGGTGACAATCTCGCCGCCCAACTCCCGAAAACGGCGGACGTAATCCGGTGTCGGCAAAAAGCCTCCGCAGCGGTCAACGCCGCTGGTGTTCACTTCCAGCCCCTTGCCCTTCAGCGCCAGCTGCCGCAGAATTTCATCGATGAGCTCCCGGTGGTCTTCATAGGGCAGGGGCGTTTTCACCGGGCTGCCCCGCCCCTTGTGCAGATAGGTCATGTGCGCCAGCACGTCATAGTCGTTATGCACCTGCACACAGGCAAGCATTTCCTCAAAATACCGTCGCTGGGCTTCAAACACCGTTTTCCCCTGCCAATATTCCCCGAAATAAACATCCAAATCATCCACAAAATGGATGGAACCCAGCACAAAATCATAACTCCGCCGGGCGCAATCCCGCTTCATCTGCTCCGTGTTATCAGGGTACAGGCCATACTCCATCCCTCTGCGGATTTTCAGCGTCTGACTGGTAAGGCCATCATATTCCCGGCTGTAGTCTTCTTCGGCAAAAATCATGGTCTGCTCTGCCGCACCGCGCACATAATCCATATGGTCGGTGAAGCAGATCTCCCGCAAGCCCGCCTTTTCCGCTGCCTGCACCAGCGCCGCACCGGTGTCGTGGCCATCGAAGGAAACCCGGGAATGTATATGGTAGTCAAACATAATCTATCTCCTCCCAAAATTGGCGGAACGCCGTGGGCAGCGCCGCCGTTTCTTCTATTTCTTCCCTTGTAAACCAGCTGAAATCGCCGGTGCAGTCCGCCGCTTCCAGATAGTAGCCCCGCAAATTCCACTGGATGTGGGTAAAGATATGCTTCCGCTCCACCTGACGCTGCACCTCCCGGGGAACTATCCCCAGTTTCTCCACAGCCTGCATTGCCTCATCCAGCTGCAGCCTGCCGCTGACATTGGGAAACTCCCATAGCCCTGCCAGAAGTCCCTTTTTTTCCCGCCTGTGCAGAGCATAGCGGCCATCGCAGGAGAGAATAAACACCGTTCTGTCCTCCTGCCGTTTCTCCTTTTTTGGGCTGCGCACCGGGAGGCTCTCCGCCGTGCCGTTTTGAAACGCCCGGCAGAGGGCAGCGCAGGGGCACTGGCCGCACTGAGGCTTCCAATTGGGGCCGCAGAGGGTCGCCCCCAGCTCCATCAGTGCCTGGGTGAAATCTCCGGCGCTGGCCGGGTAAATGGCCTCCAGCGCCGTCCGCACCTTTTTTTTGGTGTCCGGCAGGTCGATGGAAGCCCCGTCATCGGTCAGGCGGGCGCACACCCGCAGCACATTGCCGTCCACTGCCGGGGTGGGCTGATTGAAGCTGATGGAGCAGATGGCTCCGGCGGTATATTCCCCGATGCCCGGAAGCGCCAGAACCGCCTTGTAATCTCGGGGAAAGGTGCCGCCATAGCGGGTCATAATCTCCCCCGCCGCTTTTTTCAGGTTACGCACACGGCTGTAATAGCCCAGTCCCTCCCAGAGCTTGTGGAGTTTCTCGTCATCGCACTGCGCCAAATCCTGAATTGTCGGAAGTTCTGCAAGAAATCGGGCATAATATCCCTTGACAGCCTCCACTCGGGTCTGCTGAAGCATGATTTCCGATACCCACACATGGTAGGGCTGTCCATCCTCCCGCCAGGGCAGCATCCGCCGATGCTCCCGATACCAGGGAAGCAGCAGCGCCGGAAGCTGTGCCGGGAGCGAATATTCATCCATCATCATTGTCCTTTCGTTTTTTGCTATTATTGTACCGTTACACGCAGCCCATTGTCAAGGGTGATACCGCGATGTTCAATTCTTTTAGGAGAGGTCAAAATGAAAAAACTGCTTTTTATCGTTCTGCTTATGCGCTTATTCTGCTGCAGCGCCTTTGCCGCAGATATTTCAGGCGGCGGGCGCATTCTTGCCGACAGCGGCATTGATGATACGGATGCCCTGTTTGACATGAACCTTCTTCAATCGCAAGCCGTCCCCGGCGGCGCTTCCCTGACCCTTCGTGCTGAGGAAGGCATCTCCGGCCTTTATTTCATTTTTGACCTACCCTATGAATCCGTTACCCTGACGGAAAACGATCGAGCGATTACGGTGGACACCGGCGGCATCCTCCACTTCTATCTGGATGTGGAAAAGGCGCTGGGGCAGCTTCCCAAATGCCTTCTGCTGACCTTCTCCTCCGGGGAAGCCCAGGTAAACGAACTGCGCGTTTTCTCCCCAGGGGCGCTCCCGGACTGGGTGGAGCAGTGGAACAAAATTCCCCAGGGCGAAGCTGACCTGCTGCTATTATCCACCCACGGAGACGACGAGCAGCTGTTTTTCGCGGGACTTCTCCCCTGGTATGCCGCCCAGCAGGGCAAACGGGTGCAGGTGGTTTATTTCACTGACCACCGGAACATCACCTCCATCCGGGTTCACGAAATGCTCCGGGGTCTGTGGACTGTGGGTGTGCGGGATTACCCGGTGTTTGGCGCTTTCCCCGACTATTACACCTTTGACATGGAGGATGCCTATTCCTTTTATGAGGAGGAGGGCTTCTCCCGGGAGACTCTGCTGGATTTCGTCACCCGACAACTGCGCTATTACAGGCCTCTGGTTGCCGTTGGGCATGACGAAAAGGGCGAATACGGCCACGGGATGCACCAGCTCACGTCTGACCTGCTGAAAAAAGCGGTGGAAGCCAGTGCCGACAGCACCCGATTCCCGGATTCCGCCCAGGAGTACGGCGTTTGGCAAGTTCCCAAAACCTATCTGCACCTATATCCTGAAAATCAAATCACCCTGAACTGGGACATTCCCATGGATGCCTTCGGTGGGAAAACCGCCTATGAGGTGACAAAGGAATTGGGCTTTCCCTGTCACGAAAGCCAGGTGAGCGATTTTGCCTGGTACTTTCAGGGGGCAGACCGGGCCTCCGACGTGGAGCGGTACAGCCCCTGCCTCTATGGGCTTTGGCATTCCACCGTGGGGCCGGACAGCAAGAAGGATGACTTTTTTGAAAATCTCGCCCCGGTGGAGGCTCCCACCGAAGTTCCTACCGAAGTCATCACGGAACCCGTCCCCACCGATACAGCGCCGCCCCCGGATACAGAGCCATCCCAGCCGCCAAGAAGGACGGATGACACCTCCTTCCTTGCAGAGCAGTCCTGGCTCGCCATCCCCGCCGCAGGCACGGCTGTCCTCCTCTTTTTGACGGCCTATTACAAGTCCAACTCCCACGAATGAAATTTTTTCATTTTTTGTAAAAAAACACTTGCATTCTCCGCCAGAGTGTGCTATCATACCTTAGCACTCAGTGATGAATGCGTATGCGCCAGTAGCTCAGTTGGATAGAGTGACTGACTACGAATCAGTAGGTCGGGGGTTCGAGTCCCTTCTGGCGTACCAAAGAGGAGCTATTTCCGGTAGGAGATAGCTCTTTTTTGTATATTCGGGAGCGGACTCGAACCATTTCAATAAAACAGTCCGGTGGACTGTTTTCAATCCCCGGCTCGACAGGGATTGCTCCTTTTTGAAAACGAGTCCCTTCTGGCGTACCAAAAAACGGGTTGTCCCTTGCGGGATGACCCGTTTTTTGAATCTGTCCAGTGAAAAGAATAATCCGAACCTTCTCGCAGCTAGAAAAGGGTTCGGATTATTTTTGTTTGTAGAATCGTATATTGCGGGCCGAGGTCAACGCTTTTGGCACTGCAATCAGGTCAATTCAAATTGGCCGGTTTGTTTTTCACAGGAATATTGAAATTTTTACAGAAATACGTTAAGTTTCCCGTTGAGAATCCCTCTGTTAAAGTGAAGAGCAAAACACAGGAGGCGAAGTCAATGAATGACAATCAAATAATCGAGCTGTTCTTCACCCGGAACGAAGATGCCATCCAGCAGACAGCTTACAAGTACGGAACCCGTCTGACAGGTCTGGCAGCGAATATCCTTCGGAACAACGAGGATGCGCAGGAGTGCGTGAATGACACATATCTGAAGGCATGGGATACAATCCCGCCAACAAAACCGGATCATTTCTATGCCTACCTGGCAAAAATCTGCCGTTTTTTCGCTTTTGGAAAGCTGGACTGGAAGAATGCCGCCAAGCGGAACGCGGAGGTTGTTGCCCTAACGCAGGAAATGGAGGAATGCATCCCTAGTCCCTGGCATGATACGACTGTGGACAGCGCTGAAATCAGCAGTCTTGTCAGCAGCTTTCTGCACGGACAGACACAGGAAAACCGGATGATTTTTGTCAGACGGTACTGGTACGGCGACAGCATCAGCGAGATTGCGCTGCGGTATAAGCTCAGCCAGAGCAACGTTGCAATGCGGCTGTCCCGGGCAAGAAGCAAATTGGCAGCTTACTTAAAAAAGGAGGGTATTCACGTATGACAGGGAAAGATATGCTCAAGGGAATCCAGAATATGGATGCGGACTTGATTGAAGAAGCGGAGTTCGGCACATTTCAGAAAAAGCAAACCGGGTTTTCCGGGAGAAAAAAACTGCTGTTTGTTTTGGCGGCAACGCTGATTATGGGCACTATGACCGCCGCAGCAGTCTATACTCGGTGGTCAACGACTGCCCAAACCCGCTACAATCCCTCTCAGGATGTAAAGGAGCAAGCAGAAAAGAGCGGTCTGTCTGTGATGCTGGAGGAAACCAAGGGAGCTGCAAATCCCAACGAGGTTCTGTCCGTCACCGATCAGGGCGTTACCATCACTGCGGTGCAGTCCATTGTGGATAACTATCAGGCAGAGATCACCTTCCGAATCGAGGGCTTTGAACTTCCGGAAGGTGAAGAACCCTTTGCCTGGCCCAGGGTTACCATTGACGGAAAGCGGGATTATTCCGTAAGCCAAACCGGAGGTTTCTATGACGGCACTACCCGGAATGACAAGGGAGAATGGGTCTACGCCTCCGATGGAAGTCCGGTGAAATACGATGACACCAAGCCTTTCAGCCCCGCGATTCTGGATTATGTAGCCGAGGATGGAAGTCTGGAATATACCCACTACATCAACTTCCATGAAACGGATGGACGCTATATGGGCAAAGAGATCGTGTTCACTTTTAGCAGCATTGATTTCCAGCCCCATACAAAGACTGGTGAGTTCGTACCTCAGGTAAAGGGCAACTGGGAACTGAAGTGGACGCTGACCGGCACCGGCGACAGCATCAGCGTCACGCCCAATGCCAAAATCGGCGACAGCGATGTGGTTCTGCTGGATGCGCAGATTGGTCAGCTAAGCCTGCGCACCCGCTATCAGGTGGACGAATACTGGGAGGGCTGGGATGAGCTGGTCACACTTCCCCAGGGTGTTTGCGGTGTCCGAATGAAGGATGGTAGCGAGCACCGGTGCGTTGCCTCCACCTATGGCTTCGAGGATCAGGAAAAAATGGTCTATTTTATGGAAAGCCAGATGTTTGATGCCATTCTGGATGTCAGTCAGGTTGAATCCCTGATGTTCCACAAGGGCTGGGAGCTGGATGCCAATGGCAAACCCACCATCCAGACATTCTATTATATCCCTGTTTCCCGAAAGTGAATGTTCTGATACTATTCCCTGATTAAAATAGCGATTTTAATCAGGGAGGCATCGCTTTGCAGCGCTGCCAGTTTTGCGATTTTAAGGAAAGAAATCGCAAAACACGTCTCATGCAAACTCTTTGCCCTGCGGGCAATTAAAATATCTTTGTGGATATTTTAATGAGAGTTTGGTATGAAATTGCGCATTCGCATATCCGTGCGGACACTTAAATTTTTTAATGCCCATAAAGCATCCGGAATTTGCCATATCAGTGTTTACTTTATACGCAAAATAAGATATACTCATGGTATAAGGTAAAAAATTTGATTCATCCGTACAAAAAGAAAGGAACATCCCCATGAATGCACGCACTTCCCCTGTTGAACTGACAAACATCTGCGTGATATGTGACAGCGACCGGATTCTGGTGGAAAACAAGATTGGTCACGGCATCTGCTTCCCCGGCGGACATGTGGAGCCGGGCGAATCCATGGAGGCAGCGGTCATTCGGGAAATGCAGGAGGAAACCGGCTTGACCATCGCAAGCCCCAGGCTTCGGGGCATCAAGGACTGGATGAGCGCGGACGGCAGCCGCTTCCTGGTGGCGCTCTACTGCGCCACGGACTTCACCGGGACGCTGAAATCCTCCGAGGAAGGCCGGGTCTTTTGGGTCACAAGGGCGGAATTTGCGGAAATGGATGTTATCTGGAACATGAAGGATGTCCTGCGCATCTGCGACGATGAGACACTCAGCGAAATGTTCTGGGATGACGCGAAGGACGGCTGGGTTTTGCTGTAACATCGGTATTTGTGGAATATCATCCCGGCGGGGCGTTCCCTGCCGGGATATTTTTTATAAAAGTCGAAAAAGTCGGAAATTATCTCATTTTTTGTTTTTAAAAAGTTTGACTTTTCCGCTTTTTGTGGTACTATAAATATAATTTCATATAAAAGAACCGTCGATGCGGTAACGCATAGAAGGGCTTTTAAGTATTTCTGCTGTGAGGTATGCGATATGAAGAAAGCCGCTTCTGTTTTTTTGCGTGCTGATATCACCCTGCGGGACGTTGACCGCATGATTCGATGGATGGAAAATCCCAATGTGACCCGTTTTTTAAACGAGGACGCAGACATTGTGTATTTCCTGCGGCAGCTGTCCGACTCCGTCCCGGAACCCATGCTCGGCTATCATTTTCGCCGCGTCGGGCACTTTTTCATGGTCTGCCCGGAGCACGAGAGCAGCGTAGGCTTTGTCCGCCTCAGTCCCCTGCGGGAACCAGGCGCTTACGAAATTGTTTATGTAATTGGCGAGGAAGCGCTGTGGGGGCGCGGTCTTGGCGAGGGTGCCATTCGCGCCGCCCTGTCGGAAGCCTTTTTGACCCTGGATATCCAAACATTGGTGGCAAAAATCATGCCGAGAAACCGACGTTCCGTTCGCTCCGTAACAGCCTGCGGCTTCACTCAGTCCAGCCTGGGCGACGGCCTGCTGCACTATACCATCACCCAGGATGCCTATTTTCAGCAGCTTCGGGCGCTGTCACAGCAGCGGGCATAAGGTTTTTTGCAATTTTTGAAATTTTATGCTTGCATTTTCCAAAAGGGTGTGTTATAATATCCCAGCATTCAGCGATGAATGCTTATGCGTCAGTAGCTCAGTTGGATAGAGTGACTGACTACGAATCAGTAGGTCGGGGGTTCGAGTCCCTTCTGGCGTACCAAAAAACGGGTTGTTCTTTACGGAACGACCCGTTTTTTGAATTGAATATGGGAAGCAGGGCTTGAACCCGTCCTGCATCGTACAGTCCTGGTGTTTAGATACCAGGACTTTTTTATAGCGCCTTTCCCGCCAGCTTTAAAAAGCGGCTTTCGTTCATTTGCTCGTTTGTGAGGTACTCCCCATCCAGAAACACTGCATAAGTGGTGACGGGGGTGGGGGCATTTTGCGCCTCCTCCCGGCTCTGCAAGTGGATTGCCCGAAACGAGATGGCCTTTTCCCGGGCGGTTTCTTCCAGGATGGGAACATATTTGGCATTGAAGGGGCACTGACTGGTATAATACAGGACGCAGCCCTTTTCTTCAATATGGGGGTGCTTTGCACACTCCCGGAATCTGGGCAGCTCCCCACCCTCCGCAAAGGCCAGATGCCACAGCCCGATTCCATTTTCCGCTTCGTCACAGCGCCGGAATCCCTTGTGCTCCAGGAATTTGGGGTCGGCCAGAAACGGCTTCTTTTTCGCCGCCGCCAAGATGCACAGTCCCCGTTTTCCCTTGCGCTTGCTGTCCTCAATGCAGGCATCCAGCAGGTCGGATGAATACCCGTGCCCCTTCATAGAGCCTGCCACCCACAGGCAGTCGATGTACATATACCCTTCCGCCCAAATGGGAACCCAGGCCATTTCCGCCGGAATGTACTCAATGAAGCATTTCCCCCGCTCGGCACTTTTCAGGAATACCAGGCCGTCCCGGAACCGCTCTGTCAGCCACGCCTTTTTGGAAACAACCTGCACATCCCTGTTACTGGAAATAGCGCAGCAGATATGCTCCTTCTCAATATTTTCTTCTGTTACCCGGATATATTCCATTGCGATACCTCTCTGTTCTGTTTTTCCGCAGCTCTGCACCAGTACTATAGCATACCGTGACCGGAATATCAATCGTTGCGCGGGTAAGCCGCAAAAATCGCAGGTAAGTTACAGATCATGCATCACCTCACACTGTCACATAATTTTCATTTGATTTCTCTGCTTTCTTTTCGTATAATAGACCCTACCGAAAGTAAGAAAGGAGTACTCCCCTATGAAGGAAGAAATTGGAAAATTGACCGAAACCGTGGTGCGGAGCGGTCAGGCCGTTATCAGCGGGCTGAAATCTGAAACGGACAAGCTCATTGACGAAGCCGTGGCACAGATGGATGACAAAAAGAAGAAAACCTGGTCCGGCTATGACAGCATTCAGCTCAAGGAAGCACCGGATACCGTTGTGCCCGGCTGTCTTGTATTGGAGGGCGGCTCCTTCCGGGGCTGCTATACCTCCGGTGTGCTGGATGTGCTGATGGAAAACGGCATCAACCTGCAAACCACCATTGGCACCTCTGCCGGTGCGCTGAACGGCTACAACTATGTGGCCGGCGAGATTGGCCGCGCCGCAAAAATCAATCTGGGCTACCGCCACGACAAGCGATACATCGGTGCCGTCAGTCTGGCACGCAACCGGGGCGTGGTGGGCTTCGACTTCCTGCTCAACGACATTGAGGAGGAGTTTCCCTTCAACCGGAAGCGGTTTGAAGATCCCAAGCGCCGTTTCCTGGTCACGGTGACCAACTGCAACACCGGCGAGTGCATCTACTGCGAGCGGGGTGTCACCGCGGATTTCCTGAAAGCCGTCCGCGCCAGCGCCTCCATGCCCTTTGCCGCTGACATGGTGGAGGTGGATGGTGTTCCCTGCCTGGACGGTGGGTGCGCCGCAAAGATTCCCTACCGCTGGGCGCTGGAAAATAACTACGAAAAGGTTCTGGTCATCCGCACCCGTCCCCAGCCCTTCCGCCGTCCCCCGGAGAGCAAGCGGTTCATGGAGCTTTCCGAGCGGCTGTACCGCGGCTACCCCGCCCTGGTGCAGCGGCTGAACTCCCAGGCAGAGCAGTATAACACCGCCTGCGATGAGCTGGACGAGCTGCACCGGCAGGGGCGTGTGTTCATGCTGTGTCCCTCCGGCTCCATCAGCATCAGCACGCTGGAAGGCGACATGGAGCGCTTGGGCGCGCTGTATCTGCTGGGGCGCTGCGATGCAACCATTCAGCTGCCCCAAATCAAGGCGTATCTGGGGCTGGAATAAGCGGCTGATATGGAAACGAATCACAGAACGTAGAAAGCTCTCCCTCTTTCTTTTAGGTATATTGCACATTTCTCACTCCAACACCTTTTTCTGTGAGTTCCCACAGTTTTACGGATTTCATTTTGTACACATCACACGAATTGTCCGCCCGCCACGGGCGGATGATTTTTTAGCATAAACATTTTTTGGATTTTTTATTGACAACCGACCAATCATTGGATATACTTATTTTCAGAAAATCCATCATTTTTTACAAGGAAAGCAGGAACAAGCCATGGTGCAAAAATGGCCCGTCACCATCCCCCAGCTGTCCGGTGACACCCCCCGCAACGTCTACCTTTATTTGCCGGAAAGCTACGACTGGGAGCCAGAGAAGCGCTATCCTGTCATGTATATGTTTGACGGACACAACGTTTTTTTTGATGAGGACGCTACCTTCGGAAAATCCTGGGGCATGAACAAATACATGGAGGAAAGCAAAAAAGAGCTCATCATTGTAGCCGTGGAATGCAACCACGATGGCAACCAGCGCATCATTGAATACTCCCCCATGAGCTTTGAAACCCCCTCCCTGGGGAAAATCCGAGGCAAAGGAAATGTATACATGAACTGGCTGGTCAAAGAGCTGAAGCCCTTCATCGACCAGCAGTACCGCACCCTCCCCGACCGATGCAACACCATCATTGCCGGTTCTTCCATGGGCGGATTGATGGCGCTGTATGGTGCAACCGTTTATAACCAGGTGTTCCAGCGGGCTGCCTGTCTCAGCCCCAGTCTCTGGGTTTCCAGCTGGAAAATGCTGGACATTGTGGCACGGTCCCGCATCCGTCCGGATACCTGCATCTATATGGACTATGGTGAAAAGGAAATGCTCAACCATCCCGGCAACGCCGAGGCGCTGATTTCTACCGCCCAGCTGCTGCTGACCAAGCGGGTGAATCTGACCTTCCGGGTTGTCCCCGGCGGCAGCCACTGTGAAGCATCCTGGGAAAAGCAAGTCCCCATTTTTATGGAGTGCCTGAGCCTGTAAAGAATGAGAGGAACACAATATGGAAATTCGTTACTACAAATCCTACAGCCGCTTTTTGAACAGGGACATGGAATTCAAGGTCTACGGTCATACCGGAAAGCCGGTGCTGTTTATCCCCTGCCAAGGCGGGCGGTTCTTTGACTTTGAAAATTTCGGCATGATTGACCACTGGGCTCCCTGGATTGAGGACGGGCGCTGCACCGTTTACGCCTGTGACAGCATCGACAACGAAGCCTGGGGCGCAATGGGCGCGGACAACCGCTGGCGCATTGAAAATCACGAACGCTGGATGCACTACATTGTGGAGGAGCTGGTGCCCTACATCAAGCACCTGAGCGGTGAGCACATGGGCTATGACCAGGGCATCCTCACCTTCGGCGCTTCCATGGGCGCGATGCACGCCGCCAATCTCTACTATCGCCGCCCCGACCTGTTTGACAGCTGCTTTGCCATCTCCGGTGTCTATGACAACAAGGAGTTCTTCGGGGATTACTGCGACGATTTGGTTTACAACAACTGTCCCGCCCTCTACTTGGCAAATATGCCCGCCGATCACCCCTGGATGCAGATGTACAACAGCCAGAAATCCCTGATTGTGTGCGGTCAGGGTGCCTGGGAGGATGTGCTGCTGGAAAGCACCCGGAGGCTGGATACCGTGTGCGCCCAGAAGGGCATCCACACCCGATTTGAATACTGGGGGCACGACGTTGACCACGACTGGCCCTGGTGGTTTGTGATGGTCAAGACATACCTCCCCTGGTTCCTGGGCTAAGGCGTTAATTACATTCTGCGAGAGAGTGAGAGAATAATGAAAAATTTTGTATTTATTTCCCCGAATTTCCCCATGACCTACTGGCGTTTCTGCCGGGAACTGAAAAACAACGGTATGCGGGTGCTGGGCATCGGCGACAGCCCCTATAACGACCTGATGCAGGAGCTGAAGGATTCCCTGGATGAATACTACAAGGTTTCCAGCCTGGAAAACTACGATGAGGTATTCAAGGCAGTGGCTTTCTTCACCTACAAGTACGGCAAGATTGACTGGCTGGAATCCAACAACGAGTATTGGCTGATGCGGGATGCCCAGCTGCGCACTGAGTTCAACATCACCACCGGCCCCAAAATTCAGGACATGGCGAAAATCAAGTTCAAGTCCGCCATGAAGGAATACTATGCCAAGGCCGGTCTGCCCACCGCCCGCTATCATCTGGTGCAGGGATTGGACGATGCCCTGGAGTTTGCCCACTATGTGGGCTATCCGGTGGTGGTCAAGCCTGACAACGGCGTGGGTGCGAACAACACCTTCAAGCTGTGCAGTGACGATGATATGCGCTGGTTCATTTCTAACAAGGATGATGAGGTGTACATCATGGAGGAGTATGTCAATGGCTATGTGCAGACTTACGATGCCATTGTGGACTCCAAAGGCGCTCCTCTGTTTGAAAGCGGCAATGTCACCCCCCTGTCCCTGATGGACATTGTGAACGAGGGCGGCGACTCCATCTACTATCTGGTCAAGGATTTGCCCGAGCGTATCCGGGATGCCGGACTGCGCACCGTCAAGGCCTTCGGGGTCAAGAGTCGGTTCATCCACCTGGAATTTTTCATCCTCAACGAAGACCAGGAGGGGTTGGGCAAAAAGGGCGACATTCTGGGTCTGGAAGTCAATATGCGTCCCGCCGGCGGCTACACCCCCGAGATGTACAACTACAGCCAGGAGACGGATGTCTACAAAATTTGGGCGGATATGGTTTGCTTCGACACCAACACCAAGCCCATCGGCAATCACCATTACTGTGCCTTCTACAGCCGCCGGGACGGCCGTCACTACAAGCTGGATGATTACGAAATCACCATGAAATACAAGGACAAGCTGAAAATGTGGGGACGGATTCCCGATGCGCTGTCCGGTGCCATGGCAAACCAGATGTATGTGTGCAATTTCGACACCGAGGAAGAAATGAACCAGTTCTACCAGGATATGGCAGCAACTTACTAAACCATAACCATAATGATACAGCCCCGATTCTGAATGAAACCAGAATCGGGGCTGCGCTCTTTATGGCGTTGTCACCACCATTTCCTCTGATGGCAGCGTCTTCTTCGTTCACAAAATTGTTATACTCTTTTCTTGAAATATTCAAAATTGAGAATCATTTTCATATTGACAAATGAAAGCCCCGCAATTATAATGGCATCAAATCAGAAACCACCCTGCACTGCGGCAGGGCAGAAAGGAAGGGATGCACAATGACAAAGCAGAAGCGTGTACTGGCGCTAGCAATGGCAGCCGCCATTCTTTTCATCGTGCTCGCCTCCGCCTTCTTCATTGCCGCCGAGGCACACCACGACTGCATTGGCGGCGGCTGTAAAATCTGCTGCCAAATCAACGTTTGCCGTGCTGTGCTGAAGGGACTGGCACTGGCTGTTATCGCCGCAGTATTGGTTGTGGTGGCAGGCTATGCCTTTGGCTTTGGCGTTGCGGACAAATATGTGTTCTGCCCACGGTTTACGCTGGTTTCTCTCAAGGTGAAGCTTTCGGATTAAATTCTGACAAACAAGGGTGACGGTTCGTCTTTTGCGAGGCGAGCCTTGGAGTGATGCCGTCACCCTTGTATTTTTGCGCCCATTTTTGCAAAATCAGAAGACAAATTCGGAGGTTTTTTATTATGAAAAGAATTTTTTCAGTTTTTCTTGCCCTGACAATCATTGCCTCTTTGCTGTGCTGGAATGTGGTTCCCGCCAAAGCAGAGGCCGCAAAACGTTTAAGCATCGTCACCACCATCTTCCCGGAATACGACTGGGTACGCCAGATTCTCGGCGAGAAATTCCCCGATGCCGACGTGACCATGCTGCTGGACAACGGCGTTGACCTGCACAGCTATCAGCCCACGGTAGACGACATTGTTAAAATCGCCACCTGCGACATCTTTATTTATGTGGGCGGTGAATCCGACAGCTGGGTGGAAGATGCCTTGAAGCACAGCGTCAACAAGGACATGAAGGTCATCAATCTGCTGGAGGTGCTGAAGGACACCATCAAGACAGAAGAAGCCATGCCCGGTATGCAGGCCGAAGATGGGCACAGCCACGGCTACTCCCATTTCGCCGACACCGATGTGCAGGACAGATCGCTGTCTGACTGGGATGGTGATTGGCAATCCGTTTACCCCTATCTGCAAGACGGCATTTTGGATGAGGTGATGGAGCGCAAAGCCGAAAACGGCAGCAAAACGAAGGAAGAATACCGCGCTTACTATGAGACCGGCTATCGGACAGATGTTTCTCAAATCACTATTGATGCCGAAAACAGCACCATTTGCTTTGCGAAGGACGGCGTTGCAGCAAAAGCAGCCTACACCTACAAAGGCTACCAGATTTATGATTATGCGTCTGGCAGCAGAGGTGTCCGCTATTTCTTTGAAGCCACAGACGGTGATGCCGATGCACCGAAATACGTCCAGTTCAGTGACCACGGCATCCATCCCGGAAAAGCCGAGCATTTTCATATCTATTTCGGCAACGATGGCTTTGACGCACTCTCCCAGGAAATGGACAACTGGCCTACCTATTATCCGATGGATATGAGCAGCAATGACATCAAGGAAGATATGCTGGAGCACGAGGAAAAAGAGTACGATGAACACGTCTGGCTGTCCCTGAAAAACGCCAAGGTACTGTGCAATTCCATTTCCCAGGCGCTACAGGCCATTGACCCCGAAAACAAGAATGTCTATGCTGCCAACGCCGAAGCCTATGAAAAGCAGCTGTCCGCCCTGGACGAAAAGTACCAAGAAGCCGTGGACAATGCAACCTACAAAACCCTTTTGTTCGGCGACCGCTTCCCCTTCCGTTATCTGGTGGATGACTATGGCCTGCGCTATTACGCCGCCTTCTCCGGCTGCTCTGCCGAAAGTGAAGCAAGCTTTGACACCATTCATTTCCTCGCAAAAAAGCTGGACGAATTGGAGCTCCCCTGCATTCTGACCATTGAGGGAGCAAAGCACAGAATTGCCGAAACCATTGTGGAAAACACCACCGCTAAAAATCAGAAGGTTTTGAGCATGGATTCCATGCAGTCCACCACCTCCAAGGATGTGGCGCAGGGCACCACCTATCTTTCCGTCATGGAAAAGAATCTGGATGTGTTGACGGACGCATTGGGTTAAGGAGAAGCCGTCATGACGCAACTCACCTGCCAGAACCTAGGCGTTGGCTACGACGGTAGAACCGTGCTGACCGATTTGAATTTCTCCGTGTCAGCGGGGGACTACCTATGTATTGTCGGAGAGAATGGCTCCGGGAAAAGCACCCTGATGAAAACCATTCTTGGCCTGCAACCGCCGTGCAGCGGCAAAATTCTAACCGGCAGCGGGCTGAGACAAAACGAAATCGGCTATTTGCCCCAGCAGACTGCCATCCAAATGGACTTCCCTGCATCCGTAAGTGAGATTGTGCGCTCCGGGTGTCAGGGGCGGTGCGGTTGGCACCCCTTTTACGGTCGTAAGGAACGGCAGCTTGCCGCAAATGCCATGGAGAAAATGCAAATCACCGCTCTGGCGCAGCGGTGCTATCGGGAGCTTTCCGGCGGGCAGCAGCAGCGTGTTCTGCTGGCAAGAGCGCTGTGTGCCACAGAAAAATTGCTGCTTTTGGACGAACCGGTTTCCGGCCTCGACCCAAAGGTAACTGCACAGATGTATGATCTGATTGAATCCCTGAACCGCAAAGATGGCATCACTGTCATCATGATATCCCACGACATTGAGGCAGCCCTGCGATACGCCACCCACATTTTACACATTGGATCCACAACCTTCTTTGGGACAACCGCCCAATACCTGCAAAGTCCTCAGGGGCATCTCTTTGCCGCTCAGAAAGGAGGTACGGTGTCATGAGCCAGATGGCAGAAAAGCTTGCCCTTTACTGGACATTTCCCTTTGTCCGTTATGCGCTGGCGGTGGGAATATTGATTGCACTATGCTCCTCGCTTCTGGGCGTAACCCTGGTGCTCAAGCGCTTCTCCTTCATCGGAGACGGGCTTTCCCACGTTGCCTTCGGTGCCATGTCCATTGCCGCTATCCTCCAAATCAAAAACGAGATGCCCCTGGTAATGGTCATTACCGTTATCTGCGCCATCTTGCTGCTGCGTACCGGTCAAAATGCAAAAATCAAGGGAGACAGCGCCATTGCCATGATTTCCGTCGGTTCCCTTGCCCTTGGGTACCTGATGATGAATCTCTTTGGCACCTCCTCCAACCTGTCCGGGGATGTGTGCAGCACCCTCTTTGGCTCCACCTCCATCCTGACCCTCTCGCAGTCTGAGGTTTGGCTCTGCGCTGCCATCTCCCTGGCGGTAATTGCAATCTATGTCTTTTTCTACAACAAAATCTTTGCTGTCACCTTTGACGAAGCCTTTGCCAAGGCCACCGGTGTCAGGGCGGAACGCTATAATTTGCTGATTGCCGTTGTGATTGCGGTCATCATTGTGCTCGCCATGAATTTGGTCGGCTCCCTGCTGATTTCCGCATTGATTATTTTCCCCTCCCTTTCTGCCATGCGGCTGTGCAAGAGCTTTTTGAGCGTAACCGTTTTTTCCGCTGTTGTGTCTGTGCTGTGTGCCGCCGTTGGAATTCTCATTTCCATTCTGGCAGGAACGCCCGTGGGCTCCACCATCGTGGCTGTCCAGATTGTGGTATTTGGACTATGCAGCCTCATCAGTGCCATTTTGGGAGGAATAAAATGAAAAAATCATCCTTTATCGCCCTGTCAATCGCCCTGCTCCTGCTGAATGGATGCAGCAGCAAGGACAGCTCTCAGCCTGCCCCATCAGAAGCCCCTGCATTGCAAGCTGCCACGGAAGCCGCCGCCCCCAGCAGTTCCGGCGGGGTGCTTGACTTGACAAAACTGAGCAGCACGATGGTCTACTCCGAGGTGTTCAATATGCTCTCATCCCCCGACAGCTACGTTGGCCGGACGGTGAAGATGAGCGGCACCGCCGCCTGCCTTGCCAATCCAGAAACCAACAAACTGTACTATGCCTGCATCATTGCCGATGCCACCGGCTGCTGCGCCCAAGGTCTTGAGTATGTTCTTCCCGATGGAGAACCCTATCCAGAGGTGGATGCCAACATCACCGTTACCGGAACCTTTGCCCTCTACTATGAAAACGGCAACAAGTGCTTCCACCTGGTGGATGCAACGCTGAGCACCTAAAAAAGCTCCCCCAAAGTCAATCGCTTTGGGGGAGTTAACGCTTTCCTATCAGGTAATGGCATTGACCAGCAGCACCACCGCACCCAGAACAATCAGAATCACGCCGGTGACCCGATTGAGGAAGGCAGGCTCTGCCTTGTTGGCAATGCGGGCGGCGATTCTTGCCCACAGGAAGGTAAAGAGGATGCACAGCACCAGCACCATTACATCCGGTGCGCCGCCAATGGCAAAGTGGCTCAGTGAACCGGTCAGGGCGGTGAAGGTCATGATAAACACGCTGGTACCCACGGCGGTTTTCAGCTCATAGCCCAGCACGGAGGTGAGAATCAGCAGCATCATCATTCCACCGCCTGCGCCAATGAAGCCGCAGATAAAACCAATCAGGCTGCCGCAGATGACGCTTTGCATCAAGCGCTTCTGCGGGCTGACCTGTGCCATGGTTTCCTTGGTGGTCATGACGGGCTTGAGGATGAACTTCACGCCCAGCAGCATGGTCATCACCACCGAGAAGCTGCCCATGGTGTTGCTGCTCACCTTGCTGGAAATCCAGCTGCCAACCAATGTCAGCAGCAGGACGAACACCATCATCACGCTGCCGTTCTTAATATCCAGGTTTTTGTTCTTGCCGTAGGTATAGGCACTGACGGCACTGGCGAGCACATCGGAGGCAAGGGCAATGCCTACGGCTTCATAAGGTTCCATTTTCAGGAAGGTCACCAGCATTGGAGTAATGACAGCAGCGGCGCTCATGCCCGCGAATCCTGTCCCCAAACCTGCACCCATGCCTGCAAAAAAGCAGACGGCAATTACGGCGATTATCGCCAAAATGTTCATTGTTTGTTCTTCTCCTGTTCTTTTTTTAAGTTTTGAATGTTTTTGTATATTTGCTCCATCTTCCGGTCGATTTCCGAGCAACTGTGGGCACATTCCAGCAGCGCCTGGCTGTCAGCCGGAGAGATGTAGTTATCCTTTTTATAACGAATTTTATGCTCGGTGCTGGCCCACAAGTCCATAGCCAGGGTGCGCAGCTGCACCTCCACCTTCATGGATTTCTTCTCATTGTGCAAAAAAATAGGCACGGAGACAATCAGGTGGAGACTCCGATAGCCATTGGGCTTGGGGTTCTGAAAATAGTCCTTTCGGGCAATCAATGTCACATCGTCCTGCCGCAGAAAGGATTCCGCCAATGTATAAATATCCGATTGGAAGGTACACACCACCCGCACCCCGGCAATGTCATGTAGGTTCTCCTCAATGCTTTCCACCGACAAAGGAATCCCCCGCCGGATGACCTTGTTCATGATGCTCTCCGGGCTTTTCAGCCGGCTGTGGATGGTTTCGATGGGATTGCGCTCCACGGAGAAGGACAAATCCTCGCTGAGTACCCGGAACTTGGTTTCCACCTCCATCAATGCACAGGTGTAAAACGACATGATTTCCCGGTAGGGGACGGCGTATTTTTTTAGCCATTCGTTGAACTTCTGGGCATTGCCCTCACTGATGACATCTCCCGTGTTCAGAATCAATGCACTGGTATTGATTGCGTCCATGAAAAACCCTTCTCTTTCCGTCTCAGTGCCATCGGCACTGAAATACTTCATTTTTGATGTATTTATTATAGCCCTCCCCTATCGGTAAATCAAGGCGCAATTATTTCCGAAATGTTAATAAATTGTGTACGTGTAAAAAATACCTGTCGCTTCGCGCCGGAGTTTTCCTCATACCACAGGTGACATAACGCAAAAAGTTGGGTTTTTCCGAAAGAAACACCGGGGAAAAATTTTGATTTTTTATGAATTCTTTTTATCTGAGCCGCTTTTCGATGCAATAGCATTGACTTTATAGGGGAAATGTGTTACAATTCGGTTACATTGCGGTCAAAGACCATCTGAGACCAAATTGAACTTGGAGATAGATGCAAATGATTGAATTTAACAATGTCGTCAAAGCATACGACCATGGTTCACCTGCCCTCAACGGCGTAACCATGCAAATTGAAGACGGTGAGTTTTGCTTTCTGGTCGGTCCCTCCGGCTCTGGTAAGTCCACCATCATTAAGCTCATCAGCGGTGAGCTTCGCCCCACCTCCGGTGCTGTTCATGTCAACGGCTACAATCTGGAGCGGATCCGCAAGCGCGAGATTCCCTATCTGCGCCGCACCACCGGCGTTGTGTTCCAGGACTTCCGCCTGATTCCCAAAATGAGCGTGTATGACAATGTAGCATTTGCCATGCGTGTCATTGGCGCAAAGGAGCGGGAAATCCGGGATCGTGTGCCCTATGTACTGGAGCTGGTCGGGCTGGAAAACAAGGCAAGGCGGCTGCCCCGGGAGATGTCCGGCGGTGAGCAGCAGCGGCTTGCCATTGCCCGCGCCCTGGTGAATAACCCCTCCACCATCATCGCCGACGAGCCAACCGGTAACCTGGACCCGGCTCGTTCCTTTGAAATCATGTCCCTGCTTCAGGAAATCAACAACCTGGGCACCACCATCTTGGTCGTTACCCACGAGAAGGATTTGGTGCAGCTGTTCTCCAAGCGGGTAATCGTCATTGACGAGGGTGTTATTGTCAGTGACGGAGAGGGGTATTACGATGAAGATTAACAATTTAGGCTACTTAATCAAGGAAGGTTTTCGCGGCATCTTCCTCCACGGCTTTATGTCCTTTGCCGCTATTTGCGTTACCATTGCTTGCCTGCTGATTGTGGGCAGCTTCTCCATTCTGGCCTACAACCTGGATGTAATGGTTCAGGCACTGAACCAGACCAGCGAAATCATGGTGTATGTGGATTCCTCCCTGTCCGATGCCGAGGCAAGAAGCATCGGCACCAAAATCAATGCGCTGGACAATGTGGAAAAATCCGTGTTCATCTCCCGGGAGGATGCCCTTCAGAGCTTTGTGAATGACCACAACAACAACGCCGCCTTCAATGGCGTTCAGGCGCAGGATCTGCGCCACCGGTATGTGGTCACCCTGGAAGACAACAACCAGATGAAGAAAACCGATGAGCAGCTCAAGCAGATTCCCGGTGTCGCCAAAACCAATGCCGCCTATGAATTGGCTGAGGGCTTCATCACCATTCAGAATGTGCTGAACCTCATCTCTGTAGCACTGATTGCCATGCTGCTGATTATCTCTCTGCTTATCATTTCCAACACCATCAAGCTTGCCATGTACGATCGCAAGGACGAGATTGCCATCATGAAAATGGTGGGCGCTACCAACAGCTTCATCCGTCTCCCCTTTATCGTGGAAGGCTTTACCCTGGGTATGATTGGCGCTATCCTCGCCTTCGGCTTGGAATGGGTGCTGTATGATACCCTGGTGGAGCGACTGGCGGCAGTGGATGCCCTGCGGCTGTTCACTTTCGTCCCCTTCACCGGCGATCTGCTGATTCCCATGCTGCTGACCTTCGGCGGTGCCGGCCTGTTTGTTGGTATCGTCGGCAGCTGGACTTCCATTCGGAAGTTTATGGACGTGTAACCGCGTCCGCAAAAGAAAACATGAAGCCGCTCCCCTTTCGTTCCGGCTTCCAGGAGAGACTATGAAGAAATCCCACCGTCTTCGGTCTGCTGCCGCCGCGTTTCTTGCCGCAATTACGGTTTTCACTTCCCTGCCCCATGGAGCTCAGGCTGCCACCAGCACCTCCCAAATCAAGGATGAGATTACCGACTTAAAGGTTGAAAACGCCCAGATACAGGCGCAGATTGAATCTGTTCGTACCCAATATAATGCCAATGCCAGCGAAATCCAGGCATTGGTGGATAAGAAAAATGCAGTCGACCAGGAAATTTCCCTGCTCCATTCCCAGATTATCAACATCAACGAGCAGCTGCGGGTCTACGGTCAGATGATTGCCGATGCCCAGGAACGGCTGGAGGATTCCAACCAGCGCCTGAAAGAGCTGAACCAGCAATACAAAGAGCGTATCCGTGCCATGGAGGAGGAGGGTGAAATCACCTACTGGCAGGTCATCTTTGAGTCCAGCAGCTTTACCGACTTTCTCGACCGGATGAACATTGTGGACGAGATTGCGGCAGCTGACACCCAACGGCTATTAGACTTGCAGGTTGCCTCCGCCAACGTGGAAGAAAACCAGCGGATTCTCACCGAGGAAATGCTGGACTTGCAGGACACCCGGGAGCAGCTTTCCGAAAGCGAGGAAATTCTGAAGGAAAAACGCACCGAGTCCGATGACATTCTGCGGGATTTGATTGCAAAGCAAAGCGAGTTCCAGGTGCTTCTGGACGAGTCCGAAGCATTGCAAAACGAGCTGATGAACGAGATTGCCCAAAAGCAAAAGGAGCTTCAGGCAGCGCAGTACAAAGAGGAACTGGTGAAGATGGCGCTGAAGGGGCAAAACCCTCCCTCCAACGCCACCTGGATAGAGCCGGTTTCCGGCTATAGAATCTCCAGCCCCTTTGGCAACCGCAAATCCCCCACGGCAGGTGCCTCCACCTACCACCAGGGTGTGGACATGGCCTGTCCCTCCGGCACCCCCATCTACGCCACCAGAGCCGGTACCATCACCACTGCCTCCTATCAGGCCGGCGGTGCAGGCTACTATGTTTCCATCAACCATGGAGACGGCTTCGCCTCCATCTATATGCACATGACTCGTTATGTGGTATCCAAGGGGCAATCCGTCACCCAGGGGCAGCTGATTGGCTATGTGGGCAGCACCGGCATTTCCACCGGCCCCCACCTGCACTTCGGCATTTCCTACGGCGGAACCTACGTCAACCCCATGGCATACCTGTAACACACGAAGGAGAAACCACATGAAGAACCGCAAAAAGCTTGTTTCCATTCTTGCCGGAGTAATGGCTGCCATCATGCTGCTGACCCTGATTTTCAGCATTCTGCCCATGCGGGCAGCTGCCGCCTCCTCCAGCGAAATCCGTAAGCAGATTAACGCGCTGCAAGAAAACCGCAAGGACATCAAAAACCAGATTTCCGATTTGCAGACGCAGTATCAGCAGACCTCCGATGACATTGCCGACATTGTTGCCCGCAAAAATGTGATTGACCAAGAGATTGGCCTGCTGCACACCGAAATCATCAATATCAACGAGCAAATCAGTGCCTACAGCGTCTTGATTGCCGACCAGCAGGAGGAACTGGATAAGGCACAGGATCGCTACGATGAGCTGAACGCCGACTGCAAGACCCGCATTCAGGCCATGGAGGAGGAAGGAACCGTCAGCTATTGGGAGGTTCTTTTCAAGGCAAAAAACTTTTCTGACCTTCTTGACCGGCTGAACATGGTAGAGGAGATTGCCTCCTCCGACACGCGCCGCTTGCAGGAGCTGAGTGATGCCGCCCAGCGGGTAGAAACTGCCCAGCAGGAGCTTGCTGCCGAAAAGGGTGAGCTGGAAGGCACACGGACAGAACTGGACAATACTCAGAACGAGTTGGATGTAAAGAGACAGGAAGCAGACGACCTGATTGTGCAGCTGATTGCAAAAGGCGAGGAGCTGAAGCAGCAGCAGATTGACTTGGAAGAAGAGGACGAGGCGCTCCTGGATGAAATCGCCCGCAAGGAACAGGAGTACAACGAGGCAAAGCTGGAAGAATGGCTTGCCTACATGGCAACCTATGTCCCCCCCACTACCGTTGCGCCCAGTATTCCCATCAGTGGTCCCGATGGCAGCAACAGCGGCACCAATAATGGCTCCACTGATAGCGGCAGCAGCAGCAGCG
Source organism: uncultured Eubacteriales bacterium (assembly GCA_900549705.1). Classification (GTDB taxonomy): domain Bacteria; phylum Bacillota; class Clostridia; order Oscillospirales; family Oscillospiraceae; genus Faecousia. The sequence continues at coordinate 6,053 of URPI01000005.1, read as the reverse complement.
GCGGAAATTCCAGCAGCGGCGGAAGCAGCAATGTCACCGTGGGAAGCTCCTGGCTGGTGCCTTGCAGCTATCGGATGGTATCCAGCCCCTTCGGCTTCCGTGAATCCCCCACCACCGGTGCCTCCAAGTATCACCAGGGCGTTGACCTGGCAGCCCCCGCCGGAACCCCCATCATTGCTTCCCGGGGTGGCACGGTGACGGTTGCAGGCTATTCCAACTCCGCCGGTTATTATGTCACCATCAACCATGGCGACGGCTTTTCCTCCATTTATATGCACATGACCAACTACGTCGTCAGCAGCGGCCAGAAGGTGAACCAGGGGCAGACCATTGGCTATGTGGGCAGCACCGGTATTTCCACCGGCAACCATCTGCATTTTGGCATTGCCCAAAATGGTGCTTATGTCAACCCCTGCAATTACGTTGGCCTGTATTGATATCCCATTTCCGGGGCTGCCTCACATGGGGCAGCTCCTTTTTGGCGGCAGTGCCGCAGAAACGCCCACTGCGTGGGCTCAGATAATAGATAATAGTGAATAGATAATAAATAATAGATATTATGACGTTTTCGTGGGCGTTTCAGTTATTCACTATTCGTTATTATCTCTTATCTATTATCTAACGTAAGCACTTTCGCTTTTGAGCTGTCTGTTGAATGGCACCGGCTTCCGGCACAGATTGTAGGGGCGGATAGCATCCGCCCGCAGCACAAAGTGCCCCTTTCGGGGTGCTTGTGTGCCGGGTCGACATACTCGTCGACCATTACAGTCAGTGTGTGCGTTCATCTGGGTGCTTGCTAAAATCCAACGTTTCCTTAAAAAATGCGAATAATCTTTCCTTCCCCGCAACATCAATAAGCCATCCAATTCATTCTAAAAGGTGATACCTATGAAAAAACTCATTACCGTTCTATCCTATCTCACCACTGCCATGGCAGCCTGCGCCGCCACATTGTTGCTGACCATGGGCAAAACTCCCGGCTCCACGAAGCTTGACCAAGTGGAATATCTCATCAAGAACCGCTTCATTGAAGAAGCTGACATGGAAAAGGCCGAGGATGCCGCGGCCACCGCCATGATTGACTCCCTGGGGGATCGATGGAGCTACTATCTCAGCGCCGCAGACTATGCCACCCACAAGGAGCAGGTTGAAAATGCCTATGTAGGCATCGGCATCACCATCAGCCCGGAAGAAAACGGCCAAGGTTTTCTGATTCTGGCGGTGCAGAAGGACAGCGGTGCAGAGGCCGCCGGTCTGCTGGCCGGGGACATCATCACCGGCGCGGAAAGTCAGGATGTGCGGGGCATGACCACCGCCCAACTGCGGGACATCATTCGGGGCAAGGAAGGAACATCTATCAGTCTGGAAATAACGCGGGACAGTGAGGTGCTCCGGGTACAGGTCACAAGAATGCAGATTCTCACCGAGGTGGTCCGCTATGAGATGCTGGAAAATAGCATCGGCCTGATTGCCATTTCCAATTTTGATGCCCGCTGTGCAGATGAGACCATCGCCGCCATTGAGGCCTTGCGGGAGCAGGGCGCTCAGGCGCTCATCTTTGACGTGCGCAACAATCCCGGTGGCTACGCCACGGAGCTTGTGAAGGTGCTGGACTATCTGCTGCCGGAGGGCGACCTGTTCCGCACCCTGGACTACGCCGGACGGGAGACCGTGGACAAATCCGATGCTTCCTTCTTGGATATGCCCATCGCCGTGGTATGTAACGAGGATTCCTACTCCGCCGCTGAATTCTTCCCTGCCGCCATTCAGGAATACGGCGCAGGCACGATTGTAGGAATGCCCACCTGCGGCAAGGGCTACTTCCAGTACACCTACGAGCTGAGTGATGGCTCTGCCGTGGGGCTGTCCGCCGGTAAATACTTCACCCCCAGCGGCAAGAGCCTGATTGGCACCGGTATTCAGCCGGACGTGGTGGTGGAAGTGGATGACGAGACGCGGGCAAAGATTGCCTATGGAACCCTGGATGCAAAAGATGACCCCCAAATTCAGGCTGCCGTAGATATTTTGACAAAATAAAAGGTTCTCCATTGTATTCCCCGGATAGATTTGCTATAATGGTCGAAATTGTGAACACCAGTCCGGTGCAACGCATCGGCGGACGGTTGGAAGCCGTCCCTACAGTTTTGTAATTTCTCATCAAAACGGAGGCATCTATGAAGATTATCATTGCCGGTGACGGCAGGGTTGGTGCTACTCTGACCAGGCAGTTCACCTCCGAAGGGCACGATATCACGGTCATCGACTACAATTCCGTCATTCTGGATTCCAGCGTGGAGCGCTATGATGTCATTTCCGTAGAGGGCAACTGCGCCTCCATGGCAGTGCTCAGTCAGGCCGGTGTGAAGGAAGCGGATTTGCTGATTGCCGTCACCAATCATGACGAAATCAATCTGCTGTGCTGCACCACCGCCCACTCCATGAACCCCAAGCTGCACACCATTGCCCGCATCCGCAACCCGGAATATAATGATCAGGCTTACCGGATGCGGGATGTATTCGGCCTCTCCATGGTGATCAATCCCGAAAACCAGGCAGCCACCGAAATCCACCGGCTGCTGAAATACCCCGGCTTCCTGCGGCGGGATACCTTCGCCAAGGGGCGGATGGAGATTGTGGAGCTGCGGGTGGAAGCAGGCAGCAAGCTATGCAACGTCCGCCTGGCTGACCTGCGGGGCATTGTCAAATGCAAGGTTCTGGTGTGCGCAGTGCTGCGCAACGGTGCTGCCATGGCTCCCGGCGGTGACTTTGTTCTGCGGGAAGGCGACCGGATTTTCGTCACCGCCCTTTCCGAGAATTTAACCACCCTTTTAAACAACCTGGGCATCCTCACCCATCGGGTACGCAAGGTACTGATTCTGGGCGGCGGCACGGTGGGCTATTATCTTGCTACCCGGCTGATCAAAGAAGGGATGCACGTTAAGATTGTGGAATCCAATTTCCAGCGATGCCAGGAGCTTAGCGCCGGACTGCCGGATGTGGACATCATCCATGGCGATGTCAGCGACCAGGATTTGCTGCTCAGTGAGGGAATGCCCCAATACGATGCCCTGGTCAGCTGCACCGGTGCTGATGAGCTGAACATGATTGTGTCCCTGTATGCTGCCAACTGCGGCGTGCCCCAGGTCATCACCCGGTTGAGCAATGCAGATAACCGCAGTCTGATTGACAGTCTTTCCCTGGGCAGCATCATCTGCCCCAAGGATCTGTGCAGCAACAACATTGCCCGCTACGTCCGTGCGATGAAGAACCAGACCGGCGCAGCTCTGACCGTTCACTCCATCGCAGACGGCAAGGCCGAGGCCATGGAATTTAAAGTGGACGAGCATACCCGTTGCTGCGGCAAGCCGTTGAAGGAAATCAAACTCAAGCCCAATGTGCTGCTGGTGTCCATTTCCCACGGTGCTGCACCGGAGATTGCCAACGGCGAATCCATGTTCCAGCCGGGGGACATCGTTGTGGTGGTGACCAACGGGCGCGAGGTGCTTTATCAGCTCAACGACATCTTTGCATAATCAGGAGGCTTCATGAACTATAAGATGATGGGGCGGTTCACCGCCCAGATGCTTCTGATAGAGGGAATCTTTCTGATTCCCGCCCTGCTCATCAGCCTTTTCCTGGGAGAAAGCGCCGCTGCCTATGGCTTTGCAGTCACACTGGGATTGATTGCCCTGGTGGGCGGCCCCATGTATTTCTTCTGCCGGGATGCCAAAAGCGCCTTTTATGCCACTGACGGCATGGTATGTGTGGCGGTAAGTTGGTTTGTTCTCAGCCTGGCAGGGGCAATCCCCTTTTATGTTTCCGAAGCAATCCCCTCCTACATCGATGCCTTGTTTGAAACCGTATCCGGCTTTACCACCACCGGTGCCTCCATTCTGCCGGAGGTGGAGCATATGGCGAAGGGACTGATGTACTGGCGCAGCTTCACCCACTGGGTGGGCGGCATGGGTGTGCTGGTGTTTCTGCTGGCCATTGCCCCCTCCAAGGGCAATGAGCAGGGCTTTACCATGCACCTGCTGCGGGCGGAGAGCCCCGGCCCCAGCGTGGGCAAGTTGGTTCCCAAAATGCGCAAGACCGCTGCCATTTTATACTTTCTTTACATCATTCTCACGGTGCTGGATTTTCTCTTTCTGATTGTCGGCGGAATGCCGGTGTTTGACGCAGTTTGTACTTCCTTCGGCACGGCAGGAACCGGTGGCTTTGGCATCAAAAATGATTCCATTGCCAGCTACAGCCCCTACCTACAGAATGTGACCACCGTTTTCATGCTGCTGTTCGGCGTGAATTTCAGCTGCTACTATCTGCTGACTCAGAGGCAAATAAAAAATGTTCTGAAAGACGAAGAACTGCGGCTATACGTGCTGATTGTGCTGGGCAGTATTGGGCTTGTCGTGTGGAATCTGGGGGATTTCTACCCCACCCTGGAGGAAACCGTACGCCATGCCGCCTTTCAGGTGAGCAGCATCATCACCACCACCGGCTTTGCAACCACAGACTTTGACCTATGGCCCAGCTTTTCCAGAACCATTTTGCTATGTCTGATGGTGATTGGTGCCTGCGCCGGTTCCACCGGTGGCGGCCTCAAGGTTGCCCGGGTGCTGTTGCTGTTCAAGAGCCTGAAGCGAAACATCGCTCAAATGCTTCATCCCCGGAAGGTGCAGGTCATCCGCAACAATGGGAGCGTGGTCAGCGAGCGGATTGTGGCCAACACCAATGCTTATCTGTGTGCCTATGTAGTGCTGATGTTCGGCAGCTTTGTGCTCATATCTCTGGACGGCTACTCGGTGGGAACCAATTTTTCCGCCGTTCTGTCCTGCCTGAATAACATCGGCCCCGGCCTGGAGCTGGCAGGCCCCACCTGCAATTTTTCCATCTTCAGCACCTTCAGCAAGCTGGTGCTGATACTGGATATGCTGCTGGGGCGGCTGGAAATTTTCCCCATTTTGGTGCTGTTCTCCCTGCAAACCTGGAAAAATGCCTAAATACACGGTTCTGTAGGGGCGGCTAGTAGCCGCCCGCAGCCTCGGATTTTAGCTAGTACTCGGTTGAATGGTAGTTTTCCAACGTCATCCCATCCAACGTACCGCTCTATTCCGTCAGCTTGCGGGCGGATGCTGTCCGCCCCGACAGTTGTCATGTCCATTGATTTTTTCAACATAAAACCACAAGACCGAGGATTGCTTTATGACAAGATTTTTTATGGAAGGGCAGCCATTGAATGTGCCCGTGCTGCATTTGGTGGATGAAAACTTCCAGCACGCGAAGGTGCTTCGCCTGAAACCCGGTGAGATGCTGCTGGTATGTGACAGCATGGGGCAGGAAGCGCTGTGTACCGTTGGTACTGTTGGCGCATCTGACATTGCGCTGGAAGTAAAAGAATGCCGCCCCTCCCAGACGGAGGCAGCGGTACAGGCCAGCGTCTATATGGCCTTTCCCAAAGCGGATAAGCTGGAGCACGTGATTCAGAAGGCCACAGAATTGGGAGCCTATGAGATTGCGGCATTTCCCTCTGCCCGCTGCGTTTCCCGCCCAGACGACAAAAGCCTGAAAAAGAAGCAGGAGCGCTGGCAGAAGATTGCTGCCTCTGCGGCGGAGCAGTCCGGCCGGGGACGGATTCCCCAGGTGGTGATTCTGGGTAGCTTCCAGGAAGCACTGTCCCGGGCCGCCCAGGCGGACAAGGCACTGCTGTTCTACGAAAACGAGCACGCCACTACCCTGCGGATGGCGCTGGAAAGCGGCTCCTGGAAAACGGTGAGTCTCGTCACCGGCCCGGAGGGCGGACTGGACGAGAGCGAGGTTACTCAGGCGCGGGAGGCGGGGCTTTCCGTCTGCACCCTGGGCAGCCGGATTCTGCGATGTGAGACGGCTCCCCTGTGTGCCCTCTCTGCCGTCATGTACGCCGCCGGTGAATTTTAAGGCAGCAGTAATGCCCCAGTTTTACGCCACGCCCTGTAGTAGACTGTCCTGACTAATAATTTACGAACAGCCAACGGCGATGCGTCTCTTGGCTTCCCCCGAGGGTGTTGCAGAGCGCA